>JAEZHL010000204.1 GCA_023416575.1 Pseudomonadota bacterium | reverse complement strand
GGTGCGCCTATCATGGAATGGCAGAGTTCTGCTTCTGGGATGACGATCCGATTCAGATCCGGCCGTCGCAGACCATATTACACGGATCATTCCGCCACTTCTGCAATTGCAGTGTAAGCCAGCTAAGCTCCTGTAGCGGCTCGACCTGTCATTCGGCTTGGCGTCTGGAATTTGGTCTCTAAAAACTCCGTTTGTGATACAGAATGCCGTCACCACCGGCCGCACCGGCCCGGAGAAGAAAAGGAAGGCGGAGGCCGCGATCGACGCGCTGTGGGCCGAGGTCAAGGCGGCAGCGCAGAGTGCGGCGAAGCGGAGGGCGCGGGCATGATGGACGACATCGACAGCTTTGCCGCCATGTTCCCTGGCCCGCCCGGCGAGGACCGGCGGGTCGCGCGAGAGGTGCGGGCGCGAAAAGAGCGGCGCACGCAGCTCAGAGAGAAACAGCGTCGCCGCAAAGCGGTGCGCACAACCCAGCTCAATTTCAGATGCTCGCCGGAATTCAAGGAGCGCACGGCGCGCTTGGCGCGGCGGCTCGAAATGTGCATTGCTGACGCCATGGAGGCTGCGATCGCCGAGCTGGAGGATGCCGTGGCCAGGCTGGAGATGCTCAAGCTTATCTCTACGGCTACCTTAACCGCGTGCAATCGAGCCGTCGGCTGGAGCGGGAGGCGAGGCGCGATATCGAGGTGATGTGGCTCACTGGTCGCCTCGCGCCGGATTTCAAGACGATTGCGGACTTCCGCAAGTGTAATGGCGCAGCGATCCAGGCAGTCTGCGCGAAGTTCGTCGGGCTCTGCGTTGACATTGGCATGTTCAAGACCGCCATGGCAGCGATCGACGGCGCCAAGTTCAAGGCGGTCAATTCGCGGGACCGAAATTTCACGCGCGGTAAGCTCAAGCGCCGCATGGAGCAGATCTCCGAGAGCATCGGTCGATACCTCGAAGCTCTCGATGTGGCCGCCTCTAGGAAGGTCCTGCGGCCAGCAATTCGAGACCGACGAGGAAGCGGTGCAGCGGATCATCGTTCCGCTCATCGGCGCGGCCGAAGAGCTCGTCGAACATAGCAGTTTCGCGCTCAATGTAGCGGACGAGAAACGCGCGTGCGAGCTATGTCTTATCTCGGAAATGATTGATGAAAACGCTCTTGGTAATTCCTACGGCGGCGATCAGTTCGCCGATCGACATGGCATCGCAACCTTTTCGAGCACCGACGCTTCGGCAAACTCTAGAACGCGTTCGCGTGCGTCCATATTCAACCATATCCCCATGTGGCCGGCAGGTGGCGTCAGGACCCGCCCAATTCCTCACTTCAGGATGAACCTCATAAGCGGCGCTGAGCCTCGCTGCGGTGAGCCTGCGCCCATTTCCTCACATTTTGGCGGTACAGGCGATGGTTGGTACCGGACCGGTTTGATCCGCGGCGGTCGGTGTCGGGTGATGATGCCGACACCCTGGTTGTGGTGATTCAGCTGGTATCAGCCGGCTTTTTTGGAGCAGCCTGGCGCCATGGTGAGGTGGCTGTCGCCGATGGCCCGCGCGGGAAGGGAAGGCGCTCACGGCGCGAACGGGCGTTCGTTGCGATCAGCTTGTTGACGAGGCGGAATGCCTGGCATTGAAGGTGGGAGAAAGCGGTCGCCGAGGGCTAGGTTGATTTGGAGGCGGCGGTGATCGCGCGTCTGCTGGGCGAGGACCTAGATGTGGTGCGCACCATGCTGATCGTGGCGGCGGAGCGGGGGCGGACGCGCCTGGTACTGCCCTGTCGCTTGAATTGCAGGCACATGAAGTGCGAGGCGTGGAGGGGAGGGGGCATGGTGCGGGTAATGTCGGCGCCGCAGGAGATGGGGATGTTTCCGCGTCGAGCAGCTGCATCAGGCTGCGGGTGACGAGTTCACTGCTCGGGCTCAGCCGCAGCTATGACGGGCTCAGCCGCAGCTATGAGGTGTGGTGCCGCGACGGGGCCTGGGCGTGTGGTCGATCAGGGATTTCAGGGCGAAGTTTCGCGAGCTGGCGGATCGGGCATTGCTGCCGACGTTGATCGACGGCTGCGTCAGCTTGCTGTGATAATTATCATTGGAGCACGGTAGGGCTGCGAGCTGCTGGCTTCGACTCCTTAGGTGCGGCGTGACCATATTTAGTTGGAGCACCGCTTGCGGGTAAGCCTACCACCGACTATTGTACATCGTACAACGCGAGGTAGGGTACTCGTTGCCTATGTCTAAGACGTTCTACGAAAAGGTGCTGGAAGCCCACACAGTGGCTGTAGACCCTGTGGCCGGGCGTCGCCTTCTTTTTGTTGATCGGCATTACATCGACGAAACCTGCTTCACATGCTTCGATGCTCTGCGCGACAAGGGCAGAAGAGTCCGCCGTCCGGAGTTGACCTACGCGTTCGCCGATCACACGGTTCCGACCCGCGGCGGCAGAGCCGCAATCACAGATGGTGAGATTGCTGTAGCGGTTGACCGGTTGACGACAGACTGCGCCGATTTCGGAATCAAACTTTTCGGCATTGGGTCTCCACTGCAAGGTATCGCACACGTATCCGCCCCAGATCAGGGCCTCAGTGCGCCAGGACTGATCGTGGTCGGCAGCGATTCGCATATGCCAACCCACGGTGGCGTTGGCGCCATCGGGATCGGAATTGGGCTCAGCGAGCAGACCCACGTGCTTGCGACACAAACTCTGTGGCATCAACATCTGGCAACGATGCGCATCAGGATAGATGGAGCACTCAATCCGCACATCTCGGCCAAGGACGTAATCTTGTCGGTAATCGCGCGACTTGGAGCGGGCGGAGCTATCGGCCATGCAGTGGAGTTCGATGGCACAGCTGTCACTGCCATGTCGGTCGAGCAACGCATGACGATCTGCAATATGATGGTGGAGGGCGGCGCGCGCACCGCTTTCGTTGCTCCGGACGCAGTCACACTAGCCTACCTTGCAGAAAGAAAAAGCCGACGCGTTGCGGGCGAATTCGATCGACTGGCAGCGGAGTGGATGTCATTGCGATCGGACGAGGATGCTCGGTTTGATCGTGAAGAGCGGTTCGTCGCGACCGATATTGTTCCGATGGTTACTTGGGGCACGAGCCCGCAAGACGCCGTCCCGGTCGATTCCGTTGTGCCTGATCCGGCAACTGCAACCGAGCCGACTGAGCGCGAGCGTAGGAGTGGTGCGCTGAACTACATGGGGTTGGTGCCAGGAACGCAATTGACAGCAGTTGGCATCGACACGGTGTTTATCGGATCATGCACTAACGGTCGCATAGAAGACTTGCGAGCGGCAGCTGCAGTTCTCAAAGGTCGATGCGCAGTCGTGCCTGGAATTGTCGTGCCTGGTTCACAGTCAGTCAAAGCGCAGGCCGAGGCTGAAGGTTTGGCCGATATTTTCAAAGCGGCTGGCCTGCAATGGCGCGACGCCGGTTGTTCGATGTGTGCCGCGATGAACGGCGACTTCGTTAATCCCGGCCAGAGGTGCGCTTCCACGTCGAACCGAAATTTCCGCGGCCGTCAGGGGCCCGGCAGCAGAACCCATTTGATGAGCCCCGCAATGGCAGCAGCGGCAGCGGTGACGGGTCGCATCGCAGACGTGCGGGCATTGTCATGAAAGTTACGCCAGTTATCGAAGGTTTTGCTGTCGCCATCGAGGCAGCCAATGTCGATACTGACCAGATCATTCCCGCGCGCTTCCTATTGAAGTCGCGTGATGCGGGTTATGGAAACTTGCTGTTTCGCGATCAGCGTTTCTTCAGTGATGGGACCGCACGACCAGGCTTTCCGCTGGACCAGGATTGTGGAGAGCCAATCCGTTTTCTCATTGCCAATGAGAATTTCGGATGCGGCTCCGCCAGAGAACAGGCCGTATATGCGCTGAGTGACTTTGGCATTCGCGCGGTGATCGCTCCCACTTTCGGCGAGATTTTCCGCCAGAACTGTGTGCGCAATGGCGTCGTCCCGGCGATTGTCTCACCCGCTGACGCAGCAGAATTGCGACGGGCCGCACGCACAGCGCTGCATCTTCGGCTGGATGTCGAGCGTCGGAGCATTTTGGCATCTGGTCACGAGGTTCGCTTCACAATTTCGGACGCGGATGAAACCCGGTTGCTCAGCGGGCGCGATGAGATCGACGAGACGATGGAACTGGAAGCCGAGATCACGGCGTACGAGGCACGCCGCGATCTCGCGCAATTCCGATAAATGACTGGCGCTTAGGACTGTAGCGAGAACTGCCGGTCAGCGGTCTCAACCTCGCCCAATCCGATCATCGCATTGAACTCGTCAACGGAGATCATGTGGCGCACCTCGTCGCCGTACCCGGTGTCATTGGCAATCTGACCATAAATCCGACGCAGATGCGTCGCCATGGCGAAAACGATGTCTGTCATAAGAACGAAGCGATAGCCGAGCGCACGCACCTCGGCGACCGTCGGAGTTGGTGAGCGACCGCCGTAACACCAGTTGAACAGGGTCGGTGCCGCGACGCGGCGCGGAATTGATGCGACCTGCGCGTCGTCAGTCGGCGCTTCGACGAAGAGCACGTCTGCTCCTGCTTCACGGTAGGCTTCGGCCCGATCCATCGCAGCCTCGAACCCCTCTACGGCGATCGCATCTGTGCGTGCAATCAAGACAAAATTCTCATCGTGCCGCGCATCCACAGCAGCCTTAATTTTTTGCACCATTGCTTCTTGCGATACGATCCGCTTGCCGGCCATGTGTCCGCACCGCTTAGGGAACACCTGGTCCTCGATATGCATCCCGGCCAAGCCACCTCGCTCCATCTCGCGCATCAGGCGCCTGACGTTGAGATGATTGCCGTATCCGTCGTCGCCATCCGCGATCACAGGCAGCTCGACGGAGCTCGCGATTCGCGACACAGCCTCAACGTTCTCTGAAAGCGTTAGCAAGCCCACATCTGGCAAGCCAAGCCGGACTGCAGACAGAGCATAGCCGCCTACGTGCAGTACACGACATCCCTGCTCCTGCGCCAAGCGGGCGCTGAGCATATCGTACACGCCCGCGATGCTCGAGAAGCCGTCGCCTTCGACGAGGGCTCGGAGGACTTTCGACTTCGTGTTCATAACGATTTCCCCGCCAACTTGAATTCTCACAGTGGCAATGCGCGCTTGCGCAATCCTTTGTACGGTGTACAATAAAAAGGGGAGGAGCTGATAGTGAAATCGGATGCTGATCAAACGGACATCTTAGCGGACGTTCCGGCCGTATCGTTTCGGCATGTCTCAAAGTGGTTCGGTCAAGCCAAGGTGCTGGACGACATCACTCTCGATATCGCGACGGATACCGTGACCGTTGTTTGTGGTCCGAGCGGTTCTGGCAAGAGCACTCTTCTGCGCTGTATCAACGGCCTCGAGCGCGCGCAGCAAGGGGAAATCAGGGTAAACGGCAATCTGCTCGACGACCGCGCACTTGCGTCGTCGGCATTTCGCGCCTCCACCGGGATGGTGTTCCAGAAATTCAGCCTTTACCCACAGATGACGGCTTTAGAAAACCTGACGCTGGCACCGCGAAGGGTGAAAGGCCTCAGTCGTTCCGATGCCGAAGATCGGGCAAACCAGTTGCTTCGTCGGGTTGGTCTTTCCGACAAGGCCAATGCCTACCCAAATCAGCTATCCGGCGGCCAGCAACAGCGCGTTGCGATCGCCCGTGCACTGATTATGGAGCCGGCGCTGCTTCTTTTCGACGAACCAACCTCCGCGCTCGATCCTGAGATGATCCGCGAGGTGCTCGATGTGATGCGCGAGCTGGCCGATGGCGGCATGACCATGATTGTGGTCACTCACGAGATGGGCTTCGCGCGAGAAGCTGCCGACCGCGTCATTTTCATGGATGGAGGCGCGGTGGTCGAAGACGCGCCATGTCAGAACTTTTTCGAAGCCGCGGGCTCCGCGCGAGCCCAGCAGTTCCTCGAACGGATTTTACGGCACTGACAGTCAACGCACCTGAGATGGGGAGGGGTTAATGCGCACGAAACTTCAACGCTACTTGCCATTACTATTTGTGGCAGGTCTCCTGGGGCTAGCAACCACAGCTTACGCCCAGACTAGCAGCACGCTTGAAAAGGCTAAGGCCAGCGGCAAGCTGTTGATCGGGATCCGCAACGACTTTCCGCCGGTCGGCTCGGTTGACGAGAGTGGCAAGCCGGTTGGATTTGGAATTGATCTCGGCCAAGAGATCGCAAAAAAGCTCGGTTTTGCGGCCGAATTTGTTGCCGTGACGTCGCGGACACGGTTCCCGTTGCTGGAACAGGGAGCAATCGACATCGAGATCGGTGTCACTACGCCAACCGTCGAACGGGAGAAGAGTGTCGATTTCTCAATTCCTTATCTTTGGGATGCAGTAAATCTGATCATCAAGAAGGGCGGTAAAGAAACGCTTGCTGACTACGCTCCGCCAAAGAAGATTGCCACGGTCCAGGGCAGTTATGTCGTCAACCTTATCAAAGAGAGATTGCCCAACGCAGATCTCTCATTGTTTCAGGAATTCCCAGAAGCGGTCCTGGCTCTGCAGAATGGCCGCGTGGATGCGGTAGGCATCAATCGCGCCAGCGCGGTTGCTTTCCTGAAGCGGGATCCGGAACGCTTGGCGTTGTCACAGGATTTCTTCAAGGACCCTTGGGCCATAATGCTTCGTAAAAATGACTCAGGCATCCGTGTCGCCGTCAATAATGCATTGCAAGAACTCTGGTCGGACGGCACCTACGCTTCTCTCTATGAGAAGCACTTCGGAGATAGGCCCAATTTCTACATGTGGTCGCCCTATCAGTTGCAGCCTGGTATCAAGTAGCACTCGTGGCGCCAATGAAGTGGTGGGTTCTTTGGGATTATCGGGAAGCCCTCTGGCAGGGCTTCCTGATGACCGTGCAGATCACGATTGTCGCTGCCATCGGGGCGTTTGCGATCGGAGTATGGCTGGCCTGTCTGCGCCAGCTATCTCTTGGTTTGGTAAATCCGTGGATCAGCGCGTACGTTGATTTTATGCGGAACCTTCCGGCTGTCGTGAAGGTTTTCTTTCTCTATTTCGTTCTGGGTTGGGACAGTTGGACAGCGGCAGTTGTGGGCCTCGCCGTCCACCAAAGTGCATACATTTGCGATGCTGTTGATTCCGGCTTCCGTTCGATACCTCGTGAACAGACTGAGGCTGCATGGGCTCTAGGGCATCGGCGCAGTGATATTTTCAGGTTCGTCCTTCTGCCGCAGGCATGGGCTGTCTCGATTCCTGCCATTACCACGCAGCTGATTGAAGTTCTTAAGAACTCGTCAGTAGCGATGCTCATCAGCGTTCAAGAGATGACGTTCCAGGTTCAACAAGTTGAAACAGATACGTTTCGCGGCTTCGAAGCAGCAACTTTTGTCACGGCCGCCTACGTAGCCCTGGCGTTTCTTGTCGCGTGGGGTGCTTCGCGCCTCGAAAGACGGTTCGATTTGAAATGAATATGCCGGTCGATAATCGAAATGCTGTTGCAAGACGTTATCGTTTCATCAACGGCCTGATTGCAACATGTCTGTTCGTCGGGTTCATCTGGCTGGTAAAGGACTACCGTTGGTCCGTTGTTGTCAATTCAGCGCCGCTTTTGTTGACGGGCCTTTGGTATTCCTGGGTCTTGACGGTGGTCTCGGTTGCGATCGGCCTACCGATCGGAGTGGTTCTTGCGTTCGGCCGCATGGCGCGTTGGAGGACTCTCCGCCTGCTGGCTGGTGCCTATGTCGAAACCATCCGGGCGATGCCGCAACTTATGGTTATCTTTTGGATTTACTTCGCTGTTCCGGCTTTGACTGGCTCCCGAATTCCGTCTTGGCCGGCGGCAATCCTGAGCTTATCACTCATGGCGGCGGCGTATCTGGCGGAGGTCGTCCGCGGTGGTTTGAAATCGGTGCCCAAAGTTCTCGTTGAAACAGGGTTCGCTAGCGGTCTCAGCAGGATCGACATTCTGCGTTTCATCGTCATCCCGCAGGCATTGAGGACGATGATACCCGCGATCATCGCCCACGTCGTGATGATGTTCAAGATCACGTCCCTGATCTACATCGTAGGCATTACGGACTTCTTCCGTGCCGTGATCCTGGTGAACAACCGAGTCTACGAGCCCATCCCTCTTTATATCACGCTCGCCGCGGGCTACTTCACGTGCTGCTATGTACTCTCTCGCGCGGTGCGAATGTTCGATGTCCGCGCCAGCAATACTGCTAGCGTTTAGCGCCAGCATGAAGTCCAGCCTCAAGCCCGTGAAGCAACGCCGACGCGAAGTGCTCGAAGGCATCGTCCATCGGTGCCGTGGCCCCATTATGCCAACGGACAACAAAAGCGCGGTTCTCGATGAGTGCGGCCCATCGCCTTATCGTGGGGAAACGTTCAATGTCTGCCGCACGATATCGTTCTTTGAGTGTTTCTGCCCACCTTTCGTCATCCGTTGGAGCAGCCGCAAGTTCCAGCGTCACGAAGCCGATCATGCCCGCCATGATGCTGTTGTAGGCGTGCAGCAAGTTATGATCACGGAATCCTGCAGCTTCGAGGTGTGCGAGCAGCGACTCAACGACAGTCATGTCGACGCCTGGGTTGGAGGTCAGGTCTGCACCGAGCAAAGGCGCGACGTTGGGATGGCGCATGATTGCAGCTCGATAGGACCGCATCAGAGCCATAGTCCAGTCCTGCCATGGCACGTCTGGCCCATCTTCCTGTGGCAGAACATTGCCGAGAACAAGCTCGACGACTGCCGCCAAAAGACTGCTGCGCGTATCGACATACCAGTAGAGCGCAGTTGGATAGACCCCCAGTCTATTGGCGAGGCTCCTCATCGACAATGCAGGCAAGCCGCTCTCATCGATCAGCGCCAGGGCTTCGTTCACGATCCGCTCTCGACTAAGATCCGCACGCGGTTGCTTTCCGGTGCGTTTCGCCATTGCTGTTCTCCTCAAACCAAAGCTGCTCCGTACGACTCGATTGCGGGGAGTACAAGAATTTCATTCCTGGATGACGCACATGCCCACTGATTCCTCGATCCCAAACGCTGCTGATCTCGACCAAGCGCTCGCGGAAGCCCGCTCGCGATATGCAAGGCGTCGCCCGAATTCGCTACGCGCGTTCGAAACAGCCCAGAGGCACATGCCCGGGGGCAATACCCGAACCGTTTTATATCATGGACCATTTCCCCTTCGGATCGAATCTGGAGAAAGGGCGCGAATTCGCGACGTTGATGGCATCGAGTACCTCAATTTGCTAGGGGAATTTACTGCCGGTATCTTTGGTCATTCGCATCCCACGATCCATCGCGCGATCAAAGAGGCGTTGGATCTAGGTATCAATTTGAGCGGCCACACGCGCGCTGAGATCGACCTGGCAGAGCTCATCCGTGGTCGCTTCCCTTCATTGGAATTGCTTCGCTTCACTAATTCTGGAACTGAAGCCAACCTCATGGCGGTGACAGCTGCGCGAATTGCCACGAAGCGCGCCACGGTTATGGTCTTCAGCGGTGGCTATCATGGCAGCGTGTTTTACTTCGGCGGTGGTGGTTCGCCCGTCAACGCGCCTTTCCCTTATATCGTGGCGCGATATAACGATCTCGAGGGTGCGCGTGCAATACTGCGAGAGCGTGGATCCGATATTGCCTGCGTTCTGGTCGAGCCCATGATTGGTTCGGGTGGGTGTATTCCCGCAACTCCGGAGTTCCTGCTCATGTTGCGCGAGGAAACGGAATCATGCGGTGCGGCTCTCATTTTCGATGAGGTGATGACGTCGAGGTTGTCGTATGGCGGCGCCCAGCAATTGTTCGGGGTAACGCCAGATATGACGACCTTGGGAAAGTACCTCGGCGGGGGTATGTCCTTCGGTGCGTTTGGCGGCGCCACCCGTTTCATGAGCATGTTCGATCCTCGGGCTGAGGGCGCGCTTCCGCACGCAGGCACATTCAACAACAACGCGCTCACCATGGCGGCTGGCAGAGCAGCACTATCAGAGGTTCTCACGCAGCAAGTTTTGAGCGACTTGAACCAGAGGGGAGACGGTCTCAGACGGCGATTAAACAGAATTTTTGCTGAGACGGGTGCAAACTTCAATGCGACCGGGATGGGATCTCTGATCAATATTCATCCAACGAATGAGGAACTGGTTCATCAAGAGCAGGTTGCTGGCCTGGACGACAGGATGAGGGAATTGCTGTTTTTGGATCTGTTGGAGTCTGGCTTCTATATCGCCAGAAGAGGCTTCATTGCCCTGAATATCGAGATAAGGGACGACGAGATATCGCAATTTGGCAATTGTATTGCTGCATTCGTCGATAAATATTCGTATTTGATTGCGAACGAATAGTCGCTGGGTGCGGAAACGGCGGTGGCGGCGTTGGTGTCGTTTTCGATGCAGTCGTCATCGAGATATCGACAGAGGCCCTCCCAGCGAAAGAGGCCGTAGCGGTTCGCCTCTGCGATCGGGGAAGGTCCGGAGGCACGCTTCAACTGCGTTTCGACCACGGCTTCAGCTCATCGATGAGCGGCCGCGGATCTCGGCTTCGATCCGTAGAGTACGCCAATGCGATCGAGTGCCCCCTATGCGATTGGCGCGTTTCCCGTCTTGGCGATGTCACATGAAGCGGCGACGGAAGTGCGACCAGCACAGAGCCAGAGCCACCGGGCCACCAACGCGTTCGTCCCTGCAGACGCTCCACCTCGTACGCGACGAGGGCCTCCGTGGGCAGGCCGCCGGGGATCAGCCGCACCGGTGCGGGAGCCTGGATCAGGCCAGCTGTGTCGCCGGTGCTGATCCGCTCGCACATCCGGCACGCATAATTCGGACGCGTGTTACGATGACCCCCATCGTGGCTGGGGTCTTGTCGAGCGGCGTGCCGGCGTTGAGGATCCTGCCACCCACATACTCATCATGATTGAACCCGTTGAGTATGCCGTGGTTCGCCTTGACGAGGTTGCTGTTCCCCGTTAGCACCAAGCAGATGATGGCGCATGCTCTCTCGTGGTGTAACGTGGTAGTTCTATGTTGTTGAAAAGCAATGGACACTCACGTGCGCCTTAAGCTCGTTTGGCTGCACGGTGGATTCGTTCACCGTGGCTCGCTTGCGCAGGCTCGAGGAAAACATGGATATGCGTGGCCTCACATCGCGCTGCGATGCGCGCGAGAGGGTCAGCATTGTGGCGGACTAAAAAAATAGAATGGCGCGCACTGCTCAATCCCTGCTTTCCGTCGAAAACTTGTGCGTCGATATCCCGACTCCCGACGGCGTCATGCATCCGGTGCGCGACGTCTCTTTCGAAGTCAGGCGCGGAGAGACGCTGTGCATTGTCGGAGAGTCGGGAAGCGGCAAATCGATGACCGCTCTCGCTCTTCTCGATTTGCTTCCCAAAGGTGCGTTCCGGCGGGCGACGAGTCTGCGCTTTAATGGCGAAGAGCTTAAGGACGACTTCGGCCTTCGCGTGGCGGGCCTCCGGGGTAACCGGATCGCCATGATCTTCCAGGACCCGATGACGGCCTTGGATCCCGTCCACACAGTTGGCCGGCAGCTCACTGAAGTTTACCGTCGGCACAAGGGCGGGACGCAGGCCGCCGCCGTCGACCGGGCGCTGTTCCTGCTCGCACGCGTTGGGATTACCGAGCCGGAGCGCCGGCTCACTCAGTTTCCGCATGAATTGTCGGGCGGCCTTCGGCAGCGCGTGATGATCGCGATGGCGCTGATGTGCGGCCCCGACCTGCTGATTGCAGATGAGCCGACCACCGCGTTGGACGTGACGGTCCAAGCGCAACTTTTGACACTTCTGGCCGACCTTCAATCCGAGTTGGGCATGGGGATGATCCTGATCACGCACGATCTCGGGGTGGTTGCCCGCATCGCCAACAATGTTGGTGTCATGTATGCCGGCAAGCTGATGGAGAAGTCCGACCGGACCAGCCTGTTCGAAGACCCCCTTCACCCGTACACCCAGGCACTGCTTCGTTGCCTTCCGGCTGGGCGCAGGGGCAAGGGCCGGAAATTGGGAGTTATCCCAGGATTGGTGCCGACATTGATCGGGGATATGCCGGGCTGCCTGTTCCGTAATCGCTGCGCCTTCCGTACGGAACGATGCGCTGAGACGGATGGTGGACTCGGGGAGGGGCCGCACCAATATCGTTGCATTCTTACCGCTGAACGCTCGCGTTCGAATTTCGCTCTTGCGAGTGCATCGTGAACGACGCCGTCCTCGAAGCGCGCGATCTGCGTTGCGAATTCACGATGAGAAGCGGCCTTCTTCGCGCGGCAAAGCCGCTGGTGGCCGTGGATGGCGTCTCGCTACGGCTTGTTAAAGGCGAGACGCTGGCGCTCGTCGGCGAGTCCGGATGCGGCAAGAGCACGACGGCGCGGATGTTGATGGGCGTGCAGAAACCGACGTCAGGTGATGCTCGGCTTCTTGGTCGCCCAATTTCCGAATATCGCAAGGCGGAGCGAGCAGTCCTGATCCAAATGATTTTTCAGGACCCCTATTCGTCGCTCAATCCGCGCAAGAGCATCCGATCAATCGTGTCACTGCCACTTGCGCTGCACGGTCGTGCTACCTCGCGGGAGCTGAACGCGCGTGCCGCCGAGTTGCTGGACGTCGTTGGACTGTCGCGCCGATATCTCGACAGTTTCCCAGGTGAGCTTTCCGGCGGGCAGCGGCAGCGCGTGGCGATTGCAAGGGCACTTGCACTCAAGCCGCAGATCGTTGTTTGCGATGAACCGACGTCGGCGCTCGATGTCTCAGTGCAGGCACAGATCCTCAATCTGCTGCAGGATCTCGGCCGGGAATTCGGATTGACCTATCTTCTCATCACGCACAACCTCGCCGTTGTCGAGCACATGGCGGATCGGATTGCCGTGATGCACAAGGGCATCGTGGTCGAGCAGGGCGCTGCCGAGGATGTCTTGCAATCCCCCAAGGATCCTTACACCCGGAAGCTGCTGGATGCCGCGCTCATTCCGGTCGTAGGTAGAGGAGCACAGGCATGAGCAACTCGAAATCCGCAACCGGGACTGCCATGATTGTTGCGCCGCAGCCCGAGGCGGTGGATGCCGGCGCGGAAATTCTTCGTGCGGGTGGCAATGCGGTCGATGCTGCGATCTGCTGTGCGCTGGTGCAGGGCGTTGTCGATCCGTTGATGTGTGGGATCGCAGGCTTCGGAAGCATGCATCTCTACCTGCCGAGCCGGAAGCTGCACGAGGTCATTGATTTCCACGCGCGCGCCCCCGGCGCCGCGCGCGCCGATATGTGGGCAGACAGAATCGAAGGCGAGACGCAGGATGGTTTCGGATTCATCCTGACGGGGCGGGTTAACGATATCGGCTACCAGTCCATCGCCGTACCGGGCAGCCTGCTGGCTTATTTCGAGGCCCAGACTTCATTCGGCAAAATGCCATGGAGCGACATCATCGCGCCCGCGATCCGTTATGCCGAAGAGGGCTATGCCATCAGGCCCCAGGTGTTCAAGTTCTGGATAGAGCCGGATCGTCAGGGCCGGGCGCAGGTTATAGATCGGCTGCGTTTCAGTGAAAGTGGCCGAAAGTTGTTTTTCGATAAGGCAGGGAATTTGCTGTCGCCGGGCGATTGCATCCGCAATCCCGATCTGGCCAGGACACTTCGAACCATTGCGCGGGAGGGAGCAGAGGCCTTTTACACCGGAGAAATCGCGCGAGCTATTGTCCGGGACATGGAGGCGCACGGCGGTCTCATTTCTGCGGCGGATCTCAGCGGCTACCGGACACGCCGCACGGCGCCGTTGTGGACCAAGTATCGTGCTCTGGACGTGGCGACCAACAGACCGCCGGGTGGTGGCCTCCAACTCATCGAGATGCTCAATATTCTTGAGCAGTTCGACCTAGCCTCCCTCGGCCACAACAGTCCCGACTACATCGCGACTGTCGCAGAGGCCATGAAGCAGGCCACCGTCGATAAGGATCGCTTCATCGGTGATCCGGAATTCGTCGACGTGCCGGTGGAGCAGTTGAGCAGCAAGGATCATGCGCATGCAGTCGCTACCCGCATCCGGAGCGGCGAGAAGATCCACGTGCCCCGAATGAAGGGCGGCATCGCCAGCAAGGATACGACACACATCTCGGTCGTGGACGCGGCAGGCGACGCTGTCTCCATGACCCATTCGCTGGGAATGCCATCGGGTGTCATTACGGATGGCCTCGGCTTCATGTACAATGGCTGCATCGGCGTGTTTGATCCGCGGCCTGGGCAGGCCGGTTCCATCGCCCCCGGCAAGAGCCGTTTCAGCTCGATGTGTCCTTCCATTGTTTTCAATGAAGGCCGGCCCGCGATCGTCATTGGTGCGCCGGGCGCGACCCAGATCTCGATGGGTGTGCTGCAGGTGCTGCTCAACGTCATCGATTTCCAAATGCCGATCGAAACGGCCGTTGCTGCTCCGCGGTTTTCAGCCACCAGCGACACTATTGAGATCAGCAACCGCATTCCCGGTATCGTAGAGCGCGACGTGCGAAGCCGTGGCTACCCGGTTGCCCGGAGCCATCTGAGCTTCACCACAGCCGCTGTGCATGCCATTCAAATCGTCGATGGCAAGCTCGCGGGCGCAGCGGATCCCAGCCATGACGGCATGGCTCTCTCGGTCGAGGTTTGACATGAAGTGGTCCCGAAACATGACGGACTCCGATCTCCGAGCCATAGGCGGCAAGGAGATGTCCATCGACACGACGGGCGGGCGATTGTTCTGTCGTGTGGTTGGAAAAGGCAAGGGCGATCCGCTAATCCTGATTCATGGAGGTCCGGGCTTCACGCACGACTATCTGTGGCCGCTTTCCGCTCTTGGGGATGATCGGCCCGTGGTGTTCTACGATCAGCTCGACAGCGGCCGGTCGGACCGCGTCGGTGATCCGGCGTTGTGGACCGTAGAGCGGTTTGCGGGCGAGGTCGAAATCGTCAGGCGTGCGCTGGGCTTTGACCGCTACTTCATCCTCGGACATTCATGGGGAGGTACGGTCGCGGCCGAGGTAGCGACGTCGCGTCCAACCGGCTTGAAGGGGTGCATTCTCGCCAGCCCGCTGTTGTCTACGCCGCAATGGCTCGCCGATAACAACGAATACCTGAAGAATCTCCCCGAACCTTATCGCGACGTTCTTGTCAGCAAAGATCCGCAGCCGGAAGAGAAGGTCGCGGAAGCCACGGACGTGTTCTACCGCCGGCATTTCTGCAGGCTTGAGACATGGCCGGAGGAGCTGGTTTACAGCTCCGATCAGCTCAACAAAGATCTCTATCGCTACATGTGGGGTGACGCCGAGTTCGAGGCGACAGGCACGCTGCTCGACTACGACATCACCGGACGGCTCCCGCAGATCCAATGCCCTACACTGGTTATGTGTGGCGAACTCGACGAGGCCGCTCCAGCCTCGATGAAGCGCTTCGCCGCTCTCATTCCCGGCGCGCAGGTGCAGGTGTTCGCCAACGCATCCCATAACGCGCATCTCGAGGCTGAGGCCGAATATGTGGCTTCAGTCCGATCGTTTCTTGCGTCGTTGGACGAGGCCGCAGTGCGGCAAGTGAGCTGAGGAACCGCCAGTGCTTGGTTATGCCTTGAGACGTGTCGCCCTCGCGATCTGCGTTGCCTGGACCGTCTCGGTTCTCACCTTCGCGTTGCTCGGCCTCGCTGGGGACCCGGCGATCGCCATCGCCGGCAGCTCGGCGTCGGCCGAGGACATTGCCTTGGTCCGGCAGCAGTACGGGCTCGACCAGCCTCTGATCGTTCAATATGGCATCTGGCTATTGAAGGCCTTGCAGGGCGACCTCGGCCAAAGCCTCATGTTCCGCACCCCGGTCTCGTCGGTGATCGCGAGCCGACTTCCCGTGACCATGCTGGTCGGGGTCTGCGCGATCCTTTTTGCTCTCGCAATCGCGATCCCGCTTGGCGTGATGGCGGCCACACGTCCCAATACGCTGCTGGACCGAACCTCGTTGACCATATCCGTTGTCGGACAAGCCATGCCGAGCTTCTGGTTCGCGCTGATGTTGATCGTGGTCTTCAGCGTGGAACTTGGCTGGTTGCCCGCGTCAGGACTGGATAGCTGGTGGGGCCTTATTCTGCCAACCGTTGTCCTCGGCTACTACGCCATGCCGGCGATCTTCCGGTTGACGCGC
The DNA here is from genome assembly GCA_023416575.1 of Pseudomonadota bacterium. Lineage (GTDB taxonomy): Bacteria > Pseudomonadota > Alphaproteobacteria > Rhizobiales > Hyphomicrobiaceae > ZC4RG25. The sequence continues at coordinate 14,699 of JAEZHL010000204.1, read as the reverse complement.
GCTGGGATGATGGACGTGCTGTCGTCCGATTTTATCCGAACTACGCGAGCGATGGGGCTTCACCCGGCCAGCATTCTTCTGTCACATGCGCTGCGCAATGCGATCCTGCCCGTCGTCAGTCTGGCGGCTGTGCAGTTCGGCTACATGCTGAATGGTTCGATTGTGGTCGAAAGCATCTTCGGCATCAAAGGGCTCGGCTATCTCGGCTGGGAGTCGATCAGTGGGGCTGACATTCCCGTCGTGCAGGGTGTCGTGCTCGTCTTCTGCTGCATCTACGTTGTGTTGGCTCTTCTGGCGGACCTTCTGAACGCCTGGTTGGATCCGCGCCTGAGGAAGCTCCAATATGACCAATGAAAATTTCGCGGAGTTCGAAGCGCCATCGCCGTCCCGCCTGCGGGATATGTTGCGCCGTGCGCGTAAAAATCCTGGATTCATCGCCGGCTTCGTCATCATCTGCATCTTTATCGTCGTGACGCTCGCCGCTCCTCTGCTTGCTCCAGCCGATCCCTATGAACAGGATATCCTCGCTCGGATTTCGCCGCCGTTTTGGCGCGAGGGCACGGATCCAGCGCATATCCTTGGAACGGATGCGCTGGGCCGGGACTATCTCAGCCGCCTGCTCTATGGAGGGCAGATCTCGCTTCTGATTGGCACGGTGGCCGTGCTCATCTCTGCGACCATTGGTACGACGCTTGGCCTGCTCGCGGGTTATTTCGGTGGTCGTGTCGACCTGGTGGTGTCGTACATCATCATCGTCCGCCTCAGCATGCCGTTCGTGCTCGTCGCGCTCGCCCTGGCGTCGTTCATCCGAACCACGCCGTTCGAGATCGCGGTTATTCTGGGCCTTCTGCTGTGGGATCGCTTTGCGGTTGTCGTTCGAGGTGCGGCGATGCGGCTGCGTAACGCCGATTTCGTGACGGCGGCCGGTCTGCTTGGTGCACCCACCCGGCACATCATCGTCTCCGAGGTGCTGCCCAACATCCTCAATCCGCTCATCGTGATCGCGACCTTCGAATTCGGGCAGGCGATTTTGGCGGAAGCCGCATTGTCGTTCCTTGGCCTTGGCGTTCAGGCGCCTCTTCCGTCGTGGGGATTGATGGTCTCGGAAGGCAAGGACTTCGTCCTTTTCGATCCCTGGCTCGCCGCACTTCCCGGCGGTGCACTGTTCATCGTGGTTTTTGCCATCAATCTGCTCGGCGACGGAATCCGCGACATCACCGCTCCAAACTCACGAAACTGACCTCAACCAAGTATTTCGAAAGGAAACCCGTGAAACGCTTTCTTACCCTCGCAGCCGTCTTGCTGACGGTCGCGTTGAATGCGACCGGAGCCCAGGCGCAAAAATCTGCGGACACCTTCCGGTTCGCATCCACAAACCCGATCAACACAATTGACCCTTATTATAACGCCTTCCGCGAAGCGATCCTGGTCGTGGGGCAGCTTGCGTGGGACACCCTGGTCTATTCAGATCCCGAGTCCAACGGCTACAAGCCGCTGCTGGCGAAGTCCTGGACCTGGGTCAACGACGAGACGATCGATTTCGATCTCCGCGAAGACGTGAAGTTCCATGACGGCGTGCCCTTCACGGCCGACGACGTCGTCTACACGTTCAACTACGTCTCCAATCCGGAGAACAAGGTTACGGTCCAGGCCAATGTGAAGTGGATCAAGAGCGCGGAGAAGCTGGGCCCTTACAAGGTTCGCGTCCATCTTAAAGAGGCCTTCCCTGCGGCGATGGAGTTTTTTGCCGGTCCGCTGGCGATCCTCCCGAAAGACTTCTTCGGCCCCAATCAGACCGCTGGCGGGAACGGCCGACTGGTTGGAACGGGTCCGTACCGGATCAAGAATTTCGCTCCTGGCACCCGCGTCGATCTGGAGCGCTATGACGGCTACATGACCGGCACCCCCAAGGGACAGCCAGCTATCCGCAATGTCGTGTTCCGGATGATCCCGGATCGCGCAACGCAGCTCGCAGAACTGCTGTCGGGTGGCGTCGATTGGGTCTGGTACATGACTAAGGACGAAACCCAGCGTCTGGCCAGCCGCAAGGGCATTCAAACAATTTCGGCTCCGTCGATGCGGTTGGACTTCATCGCGTTGGATGCTGCTGGTAAGACCGGCAAGGACAATCCGATGACCGATTTGCGAGTCCGGCAGGCGCTGACCATGGCGCTCGATCGCGAGCGCATGGCCAAGCAGCTTCAGGGCCCGGCGTCCTGGGTTCCGTCAGGGGCCTGCTACAAGAGCCAGTTCGGGTGCCTTGATAACCTTCCGAAGCTTCCCTACGACGTCGAGCGCGCTAAGGCGCTGCTCAAGGAAGCCGGCTATCCGGACGGCTTCAAGGTCGACATGTACTCCTACGACCTGCGGTCCCTGGATGAAGTGATCATGTCGTACTGGCAAAAGGTCGGCGTCAAGGTCGATCTGCACTACATGCAGTACCCGGCCGTCCGCGAGAAGATCCTCGCCGGTGATGTTCGTGCACTCCATGCAAGCTGGGGCTCGTATGGCGTCAATGACAGCTCGGCATTGCTGAATGTCTTCTTCCAGGGTTCAGGAGACGATTACGCACAAGATCCGGAAGTCATCGATGCCTTGAAAAAGGCGGATAAGACTGTCGACCCTGACCAGCGCAAGGAACATCTCGCCAAAGCGCTGCGCCGTATCGCCGACAAGGTCTACTGGGTGCCCTTGAGCATTCGACTGATCAACTATGCCTACACCTCGGACCTAGATTTCAAGGCTTGGCCCGACGAGAACCCGAGGTTCTTCCTCACCAAGTGGAAGTAATTGCAGTACGACGCTGAGGGGCTATCGGCGGCACCGTTTCGCCGAAAGCCTCCAGCTCACGACATGCCGATTGGGAGACAAGACGTTTCATGAAGATTGAGCAGAGTTCGTATGTGACGCTTGATCTGCCGACGGGCGTGTCTTTGGGCGCGCGCATCTGGCGGCCCGCCGATTCCGACAAGAACCCGGTTCCGGCAATCATCGACTACCACCCGTATCGCGGCTGCGATTACACGGCGGTCGGCGACTCGATGCGTTACAGCCATCTGGCGGCGTCCGGCTATGCCTGTGTGAAGCTCGATGTGCGCGGAACCGGAAACTCGACTGGCATCCATCCGGATCAGTTCGACGAGAACTATTGGACCGATGCGGTTGCCGCCGTTGCGTGGCTAGCGGAGCAGCCTTGGTGCAACGGCCGCGTCGGCATGGTTGGCGTATCCTGGCCGGCGCATGCGTCGTTGATGGTCGCGACACGGCAGCCGCCGGCGCTTGGTGCCATTGTGCCGATCACGGCTGCCGACGATCGTTATCTCAATCGCTATCAGGGCGGCTGTCTGCTGCTGTACACGGTCTGGTGGGGATCCATTCTGGCCAGCATGCAGGCGCGCCCTCCGCTGCCGTTTGTTGTCGGCGACGGCTGGAAGCAACAGTGGCTCGAGCGCCTCGAAGCGTTCAACAACTACTTCGAGAAGTGGATATCGCATCCGGCCTTCGACGATTATTGGCATGCAGGTTCGGCCGCGAATGATCTGTCGCGCATCCGCTGTCCCGTGTTGTCGGTCGCCGGATGGTCCGACCCCGGCTATGTCATCAACGTGCCGCGGTTGCTTACGGGCCTCGATGTACCGTGCCGCGGCGTCATCGGTGCCTGGGGCCATCGTTGGCCCAACGAGGCATTTCCGGGACCCGGCGTCGATATCATCGCACTGCTGACGCGTTGGTTCGATCAATGGCTGAAGGGGAAGGACACCGGGGTTATGGATGATCCGGCCTTGACGGCTTGGATCCTCGACGGCGTCCCGCCGGATGCGAATATGGAAGACCGGCCCGGCTACTGGATCAGCGAAAAGGTTTGGCCGTCGCCGAACATTGCACAGGAGTGCCTGACCTTGGCGCCGGGACGCCTTGGCAAGGGATCGTCGGAGCCGGTTTCGCTCACGGTCAAGTCGCCGTTCACGGTCGGGGCAAGGGCAGGCGAGTGGATGCCCTGGTATCCGACAGGCGCTGGTCCCCATTTGCCGGAAGACCAGCGTGAAGACGATTCCGGCTCGCTGATCTTCGATGGCGAGGCGCTCGACGATGATCTCGTGCTGATGGGGACCGCGCGCGTAACGCTTGATGTCAGCGTCGACAAGCCTGCTGGGCAGATAGTGGTCAGGCTTTGCGATGTCGATCCCGCCACGGGAACATCGGCGCGGATCACGTACGGCTTCCTGAATCTCGCACATCGCGAGGGAGATGTTCACCCGGTCGCTGTGGTTCCGGGCGAACGTATGCGCGTTGCGATCGATCTCTTTCCGATCGGCTATCGTTTGCCGAAAGGGCACAAACTTCGCGTCGCCATCTCCACGTGCTACTGGCCCGTCATTTGGCCGGCCCGCGAGGACGCAACGCTCTCCGTTCACCTCGGTCAGTGCTCGCTTGAGCTTCCGGTGCGAACCGCGCCCACGGGCGAGGTTGCGCCTGATCTGGGGCAGCCTAAGACAGGCGACAGCCTGCCGTTCACGCAGCTTGAAAAGCCGAACATGACGCGGCAGCGTTTCTTTGACGTTGGGACGAATGAGCTGACGACGACCGTCGACGAGGATGCTGGCACGACACGTCTTGAAGATGATCGGCTTGAGGTCTCCGGGCGCCATGTCAGGCGGTATCGAATCCGGCTGGACGATCCTTCATCGGCCTCCTGTGAAACTGAAGTTCATTGGCACATGCGCCGGGACGACTGGAAAATTTCTGTCACGGTGCGCGCACAGGTGACGTCCGACCCTGATGCATTCCACGTCAACACCCAGATAGAAGCATTCGAGTCGACAGAACGCGTGTATGAGCGCAAGGACAGTCGCCGTATCGCGCGAAGCTCAGTGTAATATGTGATCTAGGGCGGACCGGAAGGCCTGACTGGTGGCCTACCGGTCTGCTTGCGCATCTAAATCGTTCGGCATTAGGAGCGAGAACGTAAGCGCTCTCCCGTCGCGACCCTGCCGGGTTAGGCGGCGGGTTTTGGGTATGCGGCCCGCCAGCTCGTCGAGTGCGTCAAATGTCGGCGTTTGCAGCTGCTATCGCGCTTTGGACTGCGCCGATTTGGACTTGGCCGACTGCACATTGGATATTTGCGCCCCAATCAGCAGCGTCATTGTCTTGGCATTGCAAGCCTGACAGGGCCATCCGCAGACTCCAGTATCTCGCCGCGCTAGCCCGCGAGAAGCATTCAGCCCATCGAGTTCTTCTCGGAAGTAACGCGAGTCCAAGCCCCCCTTTCGGTTAAGGCGCACGACACTCACTTCTAGTCGCGCCAGCATGAACTCGCGGATCGGGCAGGGCGGGCCGGAATGGCCCGCATTCACGGTGATGTAGCGGCTAAATCGAGACTCTCACTCAGGGACAGCGACCAGCAATGTTCGAATCGCTCACAGCTAAGCCAGAGCACTCATCTCGATAGCTTGTGTGATACGCGCGCGCTGGTCTTACGGCGGTTGGGAGCGCGAGATGCCGGCTGTTCGGATTCCTGCGTCGATTTCAAAATTGCAATTGCCGTTTTGGCGGCATTACGCACGTGAGTTGCTGCTGCGCGACGCGCGCGCTTACCGTCTCGCTGCTTGAGTGCGTCAATCAGCTCGGCCAGCTCTGCAACGCTGTCCGCCGATCGACCCGGCGCGCGTAGCGAGGTCGCCCGCAGCAGCATGACCCTCGCGTTGAGCATTCTCAGGCTGGTCCCGAGGGCTTCGTTTGCAGCGCCTGCAATCAGGCAGTCGTAGAAGAAGTTCTTCGCGCGAAGCCGCGAGAGCGGCTCTTCATGCTGCAGCGACGCTTTGAGCTTCTCGAAGGCCTGCACGAGAGCATCGAGTTGCGCGCTCGAGGCCCGCTCGGCAAACAGCTGACAGGCAAGGCCCTCGAGCTCTATCCGGACTTGATAGATGCCTTCCGCCTGCTCGACTGTAACCTCGGCAACGACCGGCCCGCGATGCGGCAGCACCTTGATGATGCCCTCGGATTCCAGTTGCCGGAGCGCCTCGCGCACGAGCGTGCGACTGACGCCCGTCATTGCGCAGAGTTCCCGTTCCGGCAGCCGATCCCCGGCTTTGTATCGGCCGAGTGCGATGGCATAGCGGATGCTCTCGGTCACGCTATGTCGAAGTGGCGCAGCAACTCTTTCCACACGGAAATCGTGTTCTGGCGCGATCATATCAGTCACTGCCGCCCTCGTCGTAGTGCATCGCAAACTATCAATCTACAGGATAGCCCATGCCCCCGCGAGCTTCATCCCAATCAGGAGGATCGTGACCGCCAGGTGCGACCCTCCTGCTGCAGTTTCCCCGGTTACTGCTTCGGCTTGCCCAGGACTTGCCGAATGCGCTCGACATAGGCCGGACCGTCGACCCCGACTTCCTTGGCGCGCGCAAACCAGCTGTCATAGGCCGCCTGAGCGTAACGGGGATCGTTTATCTTGGCCCGCTCGGCTTGGCCTGCCGTCCAAGGCTCGACGCCATGCTTCTTCATGGCTTCCAGGGCAGCTGCAACAAAGCCGTTGTACTGCCCGAATGCATCCTTCTGCAACTCGGCCATAGCGCCGCGTACCTGCTCGCGGACGTCTTTCGGCAGGCCTTCCCATTCAGCCTTGTTGATCAGGATTGCCCAGCCCGTAATGGGTCCGACGCCCCAGTCCTGGACGTGTTTCGCGACACGCCAGAACTCCAGCGCTCCGCCGACGCAGGTCGAGATGAAAACACCATCGATGACGCCGCGTTCAAGGGCCGGCATGATCTCGCTGACTGCCATCGGAGTGGGTTTCGCGCCGAGCGCGTTCATCAAAGCTGCGGTTTGAGGATTGTGAACGCGTAGACGCTTGTTCGCAAAGTCCTCGACCGTGTGGATCGGGGTCTTCGAGAACAGGCGCGTCGGACACCACGCGCCCTCGGCCAGCACCACGGCGCCCCATTTGTCAGCCCAGATCTGGGCGACGTCCTTGGCCCAGAATGCATCGCGGACCTTCTGGTATTCCTCGATGTTGTCGATAAGGCCGGGCAGATTGAAGATGCCCATGCGGGGCTCGTCGGCCGCCAGATACGTGTGCAGGGCCGCGGACATCGGAAGGCGGCCATCACGCACCGCAGACGCGATCTGCGCCGGAGCGACCAGCGAGTCGCTGACCGTGATCGAGACCCGCCCATTCGTCGCTTTTTGGATACGATCAGGCACGCTCTGGGTCATAGCGGTATAGGCATCGCCCGGAGAGACGATGACGCCCATGGTGAGGTCGAATTTCTGTTGCGCCTGGGCGCTCGGCGCAGCGAGCAGCGCGCTAGCAAGCATCACGCCTGCAAGCGCTGACTTGGGACTGTTGCATCCTTCCACGGCAGACTTTGTGCCAAGTCCGAGAAGCATCGTGTTTCCTCCTTTGTATGACTTATTGGTCGTCGTCGCGCGGGTCAGATTGCGATTGAACGCCAAGTGACAGCTGCCCGTAAAACAGGCGTTGTCACCGTTTGCGGTAATGCGATCATACAATATGATGGTACGATTGCGAGTCAAGCCAGCTTCATGCTAACAGGACGCCAGAAGGCTGCGCGGGAGGCTCAGATGAGCGAAACACATGCGATTCCTTTGAAATCAGGAACGCCCCATCTGGATCGCTCAGCCGTTGTGCGCGGCATCGACAGGCTATCGGAAGCGGCCGGCTTCATCGCTGCAATCTCGCTCGCCTTTCTCACGATCATCGTTTGCTATGAAGTGATTGCGCGTTTCGTCTTTAACGCGCCAACGACGTGGGTGACCGAGGTTGGGACCTACGTGTTCGTCGCAATCGTTTTTCTCGGCTTTGCCGTCGCGCAACGCGCCAACGCACATATTCAAGTCGAAGTGCTCGTTGACCGGCTGAGCAAGGAGAAGCGCGCGTTCATCGAACTCGTCGGATTGTGGCTCGGCATTCTCTTCATCAGCATCGCCGCGTGGCAGACGGCGCGATTTACCTTCCTCGAATATGTTCACGACGCGCGCGACTGGGGCCTGCTCGGCACACCGCAGTGGCTGCCGCAGATTCCGATGACGGTCGGCTACGTGCTCTTCATCGTCGCGATGCTGCGCGATGTCTTCTATTTGAAGCCGCCGAAGTCAGCGCTTGCGCAATGGGTGCTGCCGGTCGCGGCGCTGTCCGTGATCGCTGTCCTGTTCGCGCTCGGCCGATCCGATGTGCGTATTCCGGGCACGCGTTTTGACTGGGGCACGATCGCCATCTGCGTTGCGGTCGCGGCAAGCATGATTGCTTGGAGTGGCGCTCGGGTCTCCGCGACCGTCATCAGCCTGACCGCTGCCCTCTGCGTCCTCTTCTTCTTCGCCCGGGGATCTTCACTGCTTTGGCTAGGTGTGCTGCTCGGCGGCAGCCTTTGCCTCCTGCTGTTCCTCGGCGTCAGGGTCGCGCTGGCGATGGGCATCGTGGGCATGGTCGGCCTCTATTTTCTGCTGCCGCAGACCCAGCTTCCCATTCTTGCGGACCGTTCCTGGACGAGCATCAACACGTTCACGCTGACGGCAGTGCCGAGCTTCGTGCTGATGGGCGCCCTGCTGGTTCGGAGTGGCATCACCTCGGATCTCTTCGACGCGCTGGTGCACTGGTTCGGCCGCACCCCGGGCGGACTGGCGCACGCCAGCGTCGCAGCCTCCGCTGCCTTCGCAGCCGTGTGCGGCTCGAGCCTCGCCACCGCAGCCACCCTGGGCTCGGTCGCGGCACCGGAGATGATCAAGCGCAACTACAGCCCGCGCCTGACCTATGGCGTGATCGCGGCTGGTGCCACGCTCGGCATCCTGATCCCGCCGAGCATTCCGATGATCATTTACGGCAACGTCGTCGGTGTGCCGGTCACCCAGTTGTTCCTCGGCGGGATCGTTCCCGGCCTGCTGCTGGCAACCTTGTTCATGGGCGCCGTTTTCGTCTGGTCGATGATCGTGCCGGCTTCCGTTCCCGTCGGCGAAGCCTACAGCCTGGAAAAGAAGCTCGCCTCGCTCGTGGCGGTGCTGCCCTTCGTCGTGCTGATCACTGCCGTTCTCGGCTCCCTCTACATGGGTATCGCGACGCCCACGGAGGCAGGCGCAATCGGCGCTGCCGCAGCTCTTCTCATGGCGCTTCAGCGTCGCAAGCTCGGCCTGAACGACATCTATGACGCCTTGCTCGATACGGCCAAGGTGACGGCGTTCATCATGCTCATCGTCATCGGTGCCGCGATCCTCAGCTGGGTCTTCGACTTCCTGCGGCTGCCTCGTGCCATGGTGCAGCTCGTTACCGACGCGCAACTCGCATCATGGATGGTGATGTCGATCATCGTCGCGGTCTATCTCGTACTCGGCTGCTTCATCGAGTCGATCGCGATGATCCTGATGACGCTGTCCGTTGTTTTCCCGATTGTCGTTGCGCTCGGATTCGACCCGATCTGGTTCGGGGTCGTCCTGGTTATTCTTGTCGAGATCGGACTGATTACACCGCCTGTCGGCCTCGTGCTTTTCGTGCTCAAGGGCATGAGCAAAAACGTGCCGATCAAGGATATCGCGTTGGGTGTCACCCCGCTGATCCTGCTCATGCTGGGCTTTATCGTCCTGTTGTACATCTTCCCGGATATCGTGACTTGGCTGCCGAGAACCGTCGGCTAGCCGCGCATCCTAAGCTCATACAACTTCGGCCTCGTCGCTTCGGGCGAGACCCGCCATACCCGCACAAACAGGAGAGTGACATGGCGCTGCCCACAGTCGGTTTTGTCGGAATTGGACGCATGGGCTCGCCCATGGCGAAGCGGCTGATCGAGGCGGGATATAGCCTCGTCGTGTTCGATCCGAACGCAGAAGCGGTCAAGGATCTTGTGGCTTCCAGGGCAAAGGCTGGCCGTTCTGCTGCGGATGTCGCCGATCAGTCAGACGTCGTGCTGCTGTCGCTGCCGACCCCCGACATTGTCCGTTCGGTTGCGTTCGGCCCCGACGGTGTGGCGGAAGGCACCAGGGCCAAGGTGGTGATCGACCTGTCGACGACGGGACCGCGTGTTGCCGCGGAGCTCGCCGAAGGACTGGCAAAAAAGAACATAGCCACGATCGACTGCCCGGTGAGCGGCGGCGTCGGTGGCGCGACGAAGGGCACTCTGGCCCTCATGGCAGCCTGCGAGCGTCGGCTCTTTGACGAGTATCTGCCTCTGCTGCAGACCTTCGGAAAGCCGATCCATGTCGGCGAGAAGCCTGGTATGGCGCAGATGATGAAGGTCATTAACAACCTCATCTCTGTGACGGCGCTTGCCATTTCGTCCGAAGCCCTGGTTCTGGGCACAAAGGCCGGCCTCGATCCGGACGTCATGATCGAGATCATCAACATGGGCACCGGCCGCAGCAATGCGACGGAAGACAAGATCCCGAAGTTCGTTCTGTCTCGCAAATTCGATTTCGGGTTCGCTCTCGCCCTGTCGGCCAAGGACTCGAAGCTGTGCCTCGATGAAGGCGAGGCCCTCGGAGTTCCGATGATCGTCGGGAATGCCGTGCGCCAGGTTCTGACGATTGCCAAGGCCAGGAATGGCGCCGATGCCGACCTGACGTCTCTCATCAAGCCGATGGAAGAATGGGCCGGCGTCGAAGTCATAGGGGCTAAGGCGCGCGGCTGACGCCCGCGCAGTGCGTCGAAGGTGCAATCAGCTTTGAGGAGGGATGTCACAGTGACTGACGAGGCTGATCGCCCAGCTGCCGCGGCCACCATGTTCGGTCCTGTCACGGCGCCGCTGGTTGATTTTCTCATCCGCTCGCGCTGGGAGGACATACCCGAAAGCGTGCGTCATGCCGCCAAGAGATCTATCCTTAATATCTTTGGGACGGCGCTCGGCGGCAGTCGCAACGAGGCCACCGAATGCGCACTGCGTGTCCTGACACAGTTCTCGGCGCGTCCCGAGGCGAGCGTCGTCGGGCGTGCAGAACGGCTCGACTGCCTGAGCGCAGCCTATCTGAATGCCGTCAGCGCCAACGTGTTCGACTTCGACGACACGCATTTGCGCACGATCATTCATCCGACCGCGCCGGTTGCTCCTGCGCTGTTCGCGCTCGCTGAGCGGCGGCCGATGTCGGGGGCAGAACTCCTGCACGCGTTCGTGCTCGGCGTCGAGATCGAATGCCGGCTCGGTAATGCGATTTCGCCGGGCCATTACAAGCGCGGATGGCACATCACGTCCACGTGCGGCGTATTCGGTTCTGCTGCGGCGATCGGGAAGGTGATGGGCCTCGATGCAGAGAGAATGGGATGGGCATTGGGAAATGCCTCCGCCCAATCGGCCGGCCTTGTCGAGACGCTCGGCAGCATGGCCAAAAGCATCGGGGTCGGCAATGCCGCGCGCGGGGGCATGCTCGCGGCCCTGCTCGCTCAGGAAGGGGCGACCGGACCGTTTGAGCCGATTGCCGGGCCCCGCGGTTTCCTTCACGTCATGGGCGACATGCCGGATTTCGAGGCCGTAACGGGGCGGTTGGGTGAGAGCTGGGAGGTTCTCGACAACATCCACAAACCCTATCCCTGCGGCGTTGTTCTCAATCCTGTGATCGACGCCTGCCTCGAGCTGCGCAGCCGCGATCTTCCGCTGAACCGGATTGCCGAAATCAGGATTGAAGGTCATTCCCTGCTGCGAGAACGGGCCGACCGCCCGAACGTAACGGCCGGCCGTGAGGCACAGGTCAGCGCCCAACATACTGTCGCTGCGGTCTTGATCCATGGCGCAGCCGGCGTGGCCCAGTATGAGGACGCGTGCGTCAACAGCGCGGATGTCCTGGCTCTGCGCCGAAAGGTCGTGGTCGTTGAGACGTCGGGCATTCCCGTCGAATCTGCTCGCGTCACGGCCACCTTGGACGACGGAACGCAAGTCGCCTCATTCGTAGAGAATGCGCGCGGGACGTCAAAACGGCCGCTGACAGATGCAGAAATTGGAGCAAAGCTGCGCGAACTCGCACATTACGCCTGCCCGGGATACGACACCGCGCCACTGATCGACGCTGTGTGGCGCCTGGACCAGATGCAAAACGCGGCGGACATCATGCAACTGGCGCGGATCGACTAAAAAGGGCGGGTCCGTTATTCGCCTCTTTCAGTCTCCCGCCATAACGCCACCGTCGATGAGAAAAGATGCCCCGGTCACCATGGCGGACTCGACCGAGCAGAGATTGACGGCTATGTGCGCGTCTTCATCGGGCCGGATCATGGGCCCGATCGGCTGGGAGGCTCCCAGCATGCGCATGTAGTCCTGCGCGCGATCGCCTTAGTACTTCTTGACGTCGTCGTCGACGAATTCGGTGCGGAATGTTGTGCGGGGGTCAGGCGGCCTGCCAGCCGCCGTCGATGGGCAATGTCGCGCCAGTGATGTCGGCCCCAGCGGGGCCGCACAGAAACAGCACCAGCGCAGCAACGCTATCGAGACCTACGAAGCGGCCGGTGGGATTGCGGGTCGCTAGATAGTCGCGCTCCGCCTCGGCCTCGGATATGCCCTGCGTCTTCGCGATGTCGGCGATGCGATCAATGATGGCGGGCGACGGCACCGTGCCTGGGCTGACCGCATTGCAGGTGATGCCGGTCCTGGCGGTCTCGATGGCAATGGCGCGCGTCATGCCGAGAAGAGCTGTCTTGGTCGTCACATAGTCGATCCGGTTGGCGACTGCCCGGCCGCCGTAGATAGAAGACATGTTGATGATGCGTCCCCAGCCGCGCGCGCGCATGCCTGGCAGGGCCAGTCGCACACAATGAAATGCAGCAGATAGATTTACCGAAATTGACGTATCCCATTCCGCCGCGGTGAACGCATCGACGGGTTTGAAGTGTCGCACGACGGCATTGTTCACGAGGATGTCCACGGCGCCGAAGCGTGCGATCGCCGACTGGAACATACGCTCGATCGCTGCAACATCGCGCAGATCGGTACTGTCGAAAACGGCTTCCGTGCCGCATTCCTGGCTGATGCGCGCGGCCGCCGCTTCACCCTCGCCTGAAGTGCACAGCCCGTTGAGTACGACATTGGCGCCGGCTTTCGCCAGGCTCTCGGCAATCGCATAGCCAAGCCCGGCCACCGAGCCGGTCACAAGAGCGCATTTTCCAGTGAGCATCCGAGATGTCCAAGAGAGGGGCCGCTAGAGTTGGCGCGGATCGCAGTCCAGCCGCACGACCAGACCGTCCAGCGAAGGCGAAAGCGCAGGATAGAGCGACATCACAAGCGGATCATGACCCGGCACGACATTATCGGGCGAGGCCGCCAGGCTGTGGACGATCTTGTAGCCCTCCAGCAGCTCGCCGACGTTGTAGACCGCCGGGAAGGGAAGGGTTTGGCGCATGTTGGCATAAAGGTGAGACGCATCGGACGCGACCACGACCCAGCCGCGTTTGGTCCAAACGCGTACTACCTGCAGCCCGCCCGAGTGGCCGCCGACACGATGGACTGTCAGCCCGTCAGCGAGCTGCGCCGTGCCTTCATGAAAGCAAACGCGCTCGGAATAGACGCAGCGCACAAACGAGACAACATCCTCCACATCGTAGGGATGACGCAGAAAGCCGTGGCACATGCAGCGGCCGGTCGCGTAAGCCGCCTCCGAGTCCTGCACATGGAATCGCGCCCGCGGAAACGCATTCAGCGTTCCGGCGTGGTCGTAGTGAAGGTGGGTCAGGACCACCTCGTCGATCTGGCTGGTGTCTATATCCAGGCGCGCGAGGGCCGCACTCGGGGTCGACAGCAATTTGCGACCGCGCGCCTTAGCGGCCAGCTCGTCGAAGCCGGTGTCGATCACGAAGGTTTTGTCCGAGCGGCGTGCAACCCAGACGAAATAGTCGAGGTCCGACGCCGCTTCATGCGGATCGCCGCCGATGATGTTGTCGCTGACTTTGCGCCCTGAGTGCGTCGCGTAGCGGACCGCGAGCAACTCGAATGGTTCTATCTCGTTGGCCATCCTCGCTGCTCCTCGGCTTGAGTGTTGAGTCCACGAGCCCTGGCGTTCCTGGCCAAGGCGCGTGCGCAAGTGATTGGGTTGGGCTCGAACACAAGATGCTGGCGAAACCAGTCGCTGTATGGTGAGCACACAATCATACTATCAGACAATTTACGTTGACGGCAACTGCTCGCGCTCGTATCCGTCGGACGTTGGGTTTGTTCTGCACAGCTCGTGCCTGTGCGCCCGTTCCAAGCCCTGAGAGGAGATGAGAATGGCCACGCGCCCAGAATTTGAAGGTCCGCAGTTTCAGATGGGGTTGGAAATCCGCCGCGAGGTCCTCGGTGCCGCGCATGTCGACCGTTCACTCTCCTCCGCGACTGACATGACGGCGCCACTGCAGAAGCTTGTAACCGAGTGGTGTTGGGGGGAAGTCTGGGGCCGCCCGGGTCTGGATCGCCGCACCAGGAGCTTCTTGAACATTGCCATGCTGATCGCGCTCAACAGGCCGCATGAGCTGCGCCTGCACGTCCGCGGCGCGCTAAACAACGGCGTCACTCGCGCGGAAATCCAGGAAGCCGTTTTGCAGGCGGCCATCTACTGCGGCGTGCCCGCGGCTCTGGATTCGATGCGCATCGTGGTGGAAGTGTTCAAGGAGATTGACGCCGGGAACTGAGATCCGCGCTGGCGAGCGGGCCAGGTGGTCGGCAGGGCTCTCAGTGCGCCGCCGCCGCGAAAACAGCGGCAGCGCCTCTGTCGGGATGTGAAGGAGGGCGCTCGTA
>JAEZHL010000183.1 GCA_023416575.1 Pseudomonadota bacterium | reverse complement strand
TCATGATGCTCTCCGGAATTCATCCTCAGTGTACCTGCCGCAGGTACGCAGCCGAACCCTATACGTAGTTCGGCTCAGCTGAAAGAGTTCCGGCGAGCTACTCGATCGTCCATCGGGTCTCCGACTGGCCCGCGTCGGAGACCATGGTGAGCAGCACCGACTTGCCCCGCAGGGCGGCTGAGTTGTCGACCTCGCTCAAGTCCACCTCGAAGCGAACCGTGTCGCCCTGCGCCGAGGTCCTGACCGGCAGCGGCAGATAGCTCGAATCGGGCGCCTCCACGAAGAGGTCGCCCGATGCGGCGGATGCCGGGTAGCGCACTTCGAATACGAGCCGCGGCCGCTCCGATCCGAGATGGGCCCCGCCGGCCTTCAACTCGGGGTCACTCGCCTGCCGCTCTGCCGTCGAACGCGGGACGGCGGCGAGCCCGGTAGCGATCTCGGGCGAGCCGACGCCAATTCCACCTGCCGGGATCGGCAGGGCGAGCTTGGCTTCGGCCGGAACGCAGATCTCGCGGCAGACCCCATACGAGATCGCCAGCCGCAGCTCGACCGGTTTGGAGGGATCCTCGGGGCGGACTTCAATCGGAAATAGCACCGAGCCCGCGTAGCCCACGGAGTCGCCCGACGCATCCTTGAACCTGTGCGGTGCCGGATAATACACGGTTGCCGATGCCAGGTTCACCGAGCCCGACCAGTCGAAGTGGGGTGGCAAGCCGCCTGAATCGCCCGGCATGCGCCAGTAGGTTTTCCAACCCGGGGACATGTTCATTTCGACACCGGCGACAAGCCGCGGTGATTGCGCCTCCTGCGCAACCGCGCCCGTGAGCAGCCGGACCTTGGACCCGTGCCCCGTGACCCATGAAGTGGCGCGCGGGTCGGCCGACGCAGCGGTGCAGAACGAAAGGACGAGGCCCAGCACAGCCAGCGACCCGAGAATGCCGCCCGATCTCGACAAGGTGACCCTCCTCTTGCCTGGTCGTTGCAGGTGCCTATGTAGCCAAGGTTGAGACCTCGGCAAGTCACAATCAGCTGAGCGTGTTATACTAGGGATCGCAATTCGCAGCTTCACAGGTAGATGAGGCTGAGGCTAGTCTTCGATGATGACAACGAAACGGCGCTCACGAAATGTCACCGGCTCCGGCTACCTCGAGGGCCAGCTGCTGATTGCGATGCCAGCGATGGCCGACAAGCGGTTTGCGCGATCGGTCATCTACATGTGTGCGCACTCGGCCGAGGGGGCGATGGGTTTGATCATCAACCAGCGCGCGCCGAACATCAATTTCCCGGACCTGCTCGATCGGTTGCAACTTCTCGACGAGGAGGCCGAGGATGCCGTGCCGGACGAGGTGATGCAGATGGCCGTTCACCTCGGCGGCCCTGTGGAGCCGGAACGCGGTTTTGTGCTGCACAGCGCGGACTACTTCACGCCGAGCTCGACACTGCCCATCAGCGATGACGTTTGCCTGACCGCCACCACCGATATCCTGAAGGCGTTGGCCACCGGAGAGGGTCCGGATCGGGCGATCTTGGCGCTCGGATACGCGGGATGGGCGCCGGGACAGCTCGAAAGCGAAATCCACGCCAATGGTTGGTTGAGCTGCGCCGCAGACCTCGAGCTCGTGTTCGATTACGACATCGAGGAGAAGTACGAGCGGGCGCTGTTCAAGCTCGGCATCGACCCGACCCATCTCGTGAACGCCGCAGGGCACGCGTGATCGGCCGAACACGCTCTCGGTCACGCGGGTGGCGACGCTGACCGTGCTCCTCTGCGCGACACCCGAATTTGGCACGCATACACCTCAGCCGATCGAACGAGCAGCCTTCCGAGCTTCCCGCACGACCTTCCCGGCTTAACGCTGGACGACCTTCGGCTGCGGGGGCGGGTTGGCCGCCGGCTCCGGGACGCGCGCTCCGGCCGGTGCCATACCCGGCCGCGTCTGGGCTTCCGTAATCGGCACACCAGCGAGCTTTGCCAGGCTCTCCGCAATGGCGGGGGGCAACGAAGGATATTGCGCCGCCGGGCCCGGTCCTGAAGTCGGGACAGCCGGTCGGCCATCGGGCTGCACGGGCTGCTGCGGCGGCGGTGCCGCGGTCCGTGGCGGTGCGCTCGCCGCCATTGGTGGTGGCGGTACAGCTCCGGGCGGCATCGCCGCCGGCTGGCTCGATGGAGGTGGGGGCGCACCGGTCACGGGCGCGGCGGGCCGAGGCGGCTGCCGGCTGCCGGCTTGCGCTGGCGGCTGCGCAGGTGGAGCTGCCGGACGCGGCGGCGCGGCGGTAGAAGCTCGCGCCGGCTGCGGTGATTGCGGCGGCACACGCCCCGGGTGCGCGGTCGGCGGTACGGCTCGTGAAGCCGCTGGCGGCACGCCAGTGCGCTGTGCTGGAGGAATCGGCGGCGGCGGTTGCGCATGGGGACCGCGCGCGGGCTGCCCGGTGGTCGTCCTCGGCTGAGCCTGCGCCGGTGGCGGAGGCGGCGGAGGAGGAGGAGTCATCGTCTGGGTGGGTGGTGCAGTCATTCCCTGCGGCACGCGGCGGGTCCGCGGAGGTCGTGGCGGCAAACCACCAGCACCATTCCCCGCGGGCTGCGTGCGCGCATTTGCTGTGGCGGCGCCCTGTGTCTTCACAGCCGGTGGGAGCGCCGGCGGCGAACCTGAGGGCTGCAGCGGCGGTGGGCTTTCGGCACCAGAAGCAGCGGCCGGCGCCTCGGCCCGTGTCGCCTCTTTGCGCACACCGCGCGCAAGGAGGTGCCGGGCTGCTTTCAGACGTCCGGCGGCCTTTCCGAGCGTGCTCTCCTCGCCCGCTTTGGCGTGGGCAGGCGCATCGGCCCGTGCCGGCGCAGCAGGCTTGGCGTTCCTGTTGCTCGCCGCCGTTTCGGATGTCGCGTCAGCGCGGATCGGCTGCTCGCCACCTTCACCGGCGGCCACGGATGCAACATGCAGCTCTGTGGATTTCTTCCGCCGTCGCGTGACTTTCGGACGGAACAGGCCCCGCCGCTGCAGCTTGCGTTCCGACTTGCTGATCGTACGCAGGAGTTGCAGCGCTTCCCGGTCCGACATGGGCTCGCCGTAGTAGAAGCCCTGGCCGAAGTCGCAGCCGAGCCCGCGCAGGAAGTTGGCGTCCTCGGCGACCTCGATGCCCTCGGCGATCACCTTTTTTCCGAACTCGTGGGCAAGTGCCACGATCGATCGGACGATCGGCGCACCCGGCCCATCGCTGCTGCTCGATTCCACGAGCCCCCGGTCGATCTTGACGGTATCGAACGCAAATCGTTGCAAGTAGGCGAGCGACGAGTAGCCGGTGCCGAAGCCTTCGATCGAAAGACCGGCGCCACCGCTGCGGAGCACTTCCAACACGTGAACGGCTTGCTCGGGATTGTCCATCGCCACGGATTCGGCGATCTCGAGCCGGAGCGAGCCCGGGGGCACGAGCGCCCGGCCGAGGATGTGCCGGATCTCCTGGATCAGGTCCTTGTCGAAAAGGTCGGGGCTCGAGATATTGACGCTGACGAAGATCGGGTTGTCGCCCCGCGGCAGTTCTTTCTGCCACTTTGCGGCTTCCTGAGCCGCCCGTACGAGCACGTGCGAGCTGAGCTTTACGACCAGATCGCTCTGTTCGGCCGCCGGCACGAAATCCAGCGGCCTCACCAGACCGAGCGTCGGATGCTCCCAACGCACCACGGCCTCGAACCCGGCAAGCTCCTCCGTGGGGAGATAGATGACCGGCCGATACTGGATCCGGATCTGATTGCGCTCCAACGCCCGCCGGAGCTCGTTCTCCGTCGTCGTGCGCTCGTCAGGCTCTCTGCGCATCTCCGGCCGGAAGATCTCCACGCGATCGGGACCGCCGCGCTTGGCGCGGTACATCGCGATCTCCGCCTCCTTGAGCAGATCGGCGGCGCTCGCCTCGGTGCTGCTCATGATGGCGATGCCAGTCGAGGTCGTGAGCGAGATCTCCTCGCCCGCGATCTTTATCGCCGAGCGAAGACTGCGCCGCATCCGCTCCGCCAGCAGCGCCAGCTCGCGCGGATCCTGCTCGGCGATAAGCATCATGGCGAACTGATCGCCGCCGACACGAGCCAGGGTATCCTGCGGACCCAGGTGACGCATCAGTCGTCGCGCCACTGTCAGCAGAACGCTGTCGCCGACGATCAGCCCCAGCGATGCATTCACGCCTTTGAACTTGTCGATGTCGATGAAGTAGACGGTCGGGCGCACCTGCTGCTCGGACTTGGCGCGCTCGATCGCGACGCCGAGGCGGTCCAAGAACAGCTCGCGGTTGGGAAGCCCGGTCAGACTGCAATGCACCGCATCGTGCATCAGCCGGTCCTGCGCGCGCTTGGCGTCGGTGATGTCTCGCATCAGGCCGACACACCTCAGCGCCCGCCGGTCTGCATTCGGCACGCTCGCGGCCTCGATCTCGAACCAGCGATACGAGTTGTCCGCATGTCGCATGCGCAATTCGATATGGAGGCTGCCGCCGTTGCGCTCCTGCACGCCCCACAGCACCAGCCGGAACCGCTCCCGGTCGGCTGGATGCAGATGCTTGGCGAAATCGTCGACCTTGGCCGACAGCTCGCCCGAGGCCAGTCCCAGCGTCGCCTCAATGATGGGGCTGACCTTGACCTCGTCACGCCGCGCGAACCACTCCCACACCGCCGCACTCGCACCATCGACGGCCAGGGATCGCAACTGCAATTCGCTTGGCGCCGAGCCATAGAGCGGCTCGAAGGAGCGGAAGGCGAACTGCGTGACGGTGAACCCGAGCAGCACGATGATCAGCACGAGGCCCGCAACCAGCCCCGACACGACGGCGTCGCCGGAGAGCTTGCCTGTCAAAGTCACGCCAGCGGCGAAGATCCAGACCAGGAGCAGAAGCCACGTCGGGATCAGCGCAAGCGCCCGGTCCTGTCCCCGGATCGCGAGATAGAGCGTGAGTAGCCCGCCGATGGCGCCGATCGCGACGAAGGACGCGCGAGCGAATGTGGCGGCGAGCCGCGGATCGATCACGGCGATGAAAACGAGCGCAAGTTGCGCGGCGATCCAGACGCTCGCCAGCATGCGGATGAAGCCGTGCCAAGCGGCAAGGCGCAGGAAGACGCTGATGAATATGACGAGGCTGGCGGCAATGGCCGCCTCTGTCGCGGCCCTGTAGACGGCGTTATCTTCCGGCCGCAGCTGGAACAGCTTGTGCCAGAACCCGAAGTCGACGCAGAGGTAGGCCAGCACGCACCAGGCCACCAGCGATGCGGCTGGGAAGATCGCCTTGTGATTTGCAGCAAAAACGGCTGTCAGGAAGATCGCGAGCAGGCCCGAGAAGCCCAGCATGATGCCGTTGAAGAGCTGCCGGTCGCGCGCCTTCAGCTCGTATTCCAGCGGCTTCCAAAGATAGACCCGAGGGATGCGGTCGGACGACAGCTCGGCGACGTAGGTGATCGTCTGCCCAGGCTCCAGCGTGATGCGGAAGATGTCCGCGCGCTCGCTTTTCACGCGATCTGGCAGGTAGCCGAGCGATGGCGTAACCGCCTCGATGCGTCGGGCGTCGAGATCGGGCCAGACGATGGAGGAGCCGATGATCGTGTAGCGCTCGGCGGTCAGCCAGCGCTCGATCGGCTTGTCGGTCGGATTGTGCAGGGCAAATACGATCCAGCTCGGGCTGGTTCCCGGAGTGGCGGCCCGCACCGACATGCGGCCCTTGACGCCGTCCGGCCCCGAGGCCGTATCGATCTGCAAGGCGTCGCCGCGCCCGCCATGAACCTCACCAAGACCGGTGATCTCGATGCGGTCCTGTTCGGGGTCGACCGAAATGGGCTCGAGAGCCGATGCCGGCGACGCGACTGCAAAAGCCAGGACGAAAGCCAGCAGGAGCGCGACTACCCCCTCGAGCCCTCCCCTCGCCCGCCGCAGCCATGGCAGGCGACATCGACCGGTTTGCCTCATGCGGTTTCCCCGACCCGCCACTGCCCCTCGCGCGGGTCGTCGACCAACGTCGCATAAAGGAGATGATCCTGCCACACACCATCGATCTTCAGATAGCGGCGTGCCAGCCCTTCTCGTTGAAAACCGTTGAGCTCGAGCACCCGGATCGACGCCCGGTTGTGCGGCATGCAGGCTGCTTCCAGCCTGTGGAGCTTGAGCTCGTCGAAGGCAAATCGCATGGCACCCGATAGAGCCAGGGACATGTGCCCGCGACGGGTGAACGGCAGCCCGATCCAATATCCCACCGAAGCCGCCTGGGTGACGCCACGGCGAACATTGCTGAGGGTCAACCCGCCCAGCAGTTCGTCATCGGCCTCGCGAAAGAGGAAGAAGGCGTAGCCCAGGTCCTCGCGCAGCTCGCGCTGGTAATGGCGCACGCGGCGGCGGAACGCGTCACGCGACAGCTCATCGCGTGTCCACTGCGGCTCCCAGGGCACGAGGTGGTCCCGGCTCCGAGACCTGAGCTCGGCCCAGGCGCTGTAATCGCCCATGTTCGGCGGCCGGAGATAAAGCCCCCGGACGCGCACCATCGGGAGCCATTCGCTGCCGAGGCCGGATCTCAGGAAAGCCATCGGTTCCTCCTCTGCCCTAGCCTGCGAGGCGGCGTTCGGCGCGGGCTGCGTAATCAGCGGAACGCTTGCCGGCCCCCACGACAGCCACCGACGGAGGAGCCGACCGCGCAACGCGTTCGGCGACCGCCCGGATCCGTTCAGGCGTGACATCGTCGATCCTCTGCACGAGCTCTGCGGCAGGAATGAGCTTGTCGAAGAACAGGAGCTGGCGCGCCATCTGCTCGGCCCTGGCGGAGGAGCTCTCGAGACTCATGAGCAGCCCGGCCTTGATCTGCGCCTTGGCGCGCACCACTTCCGCCACCGCTGGAGGCGTCGCGGCGAGGTTGAACAGCTCGTCCCCGATCAAGTCGATCAACTCCCCGATCTGCTCCGGCCCCGTCGCAGCATGAATATCGAGCATACCCGAATCGGCCATCCCCCAGGCCGTCGAATAGATGGCGTAGCAGAGACCGCGGGTCTCGCGTGCCGCCTGGAACAGCCTGGAAGACATGCCCCCACCGAACAGACCCGAAAAGACCTGACCAGCGTAGAACTCCTGATCGCTGTAGGACGGAGCTTCGAACCCGAGGAGCAAGTGGCTCTGCTCGAAGGGCTTTCCGGATGCGCGCCGTCCCCCGACGTATTTCGCGACCGAACTGTCCTGCAGCTCCCCGCCATTCAGTCCACCAAATAGGGCTTCAGCGTGGCGGACGAGGCTAGCATGCTGGATCGCTCCGGCGGCGGAAATCACCATCCGCGGCGCCAGATAGCGCGTGCGCAGGAACTTCCTGAGGTCGTCGGAGGAAAACCGGGAGACGCTCTCGGGCGTGCCGATGATCGGCCTGCCGACGGCCTGCCCTGGATAGGCTGCATCCTGAATGAGGTCGTAGCCGATCTCGTCAGGGCTGTCCTGCAGGCCAGCGATCTCCTGCAGAACCACCTCGCGCTCCCGCTCGAGCTCCATCTCCGAAAAGGTCGAGTTCTGCAGAATGTCGGCCAGGATATCGAGCGCGATGGCCTCGTCACCCTTGAGCACGCGGGCATAATACGCGGTCATCTCGAGGCTGGTGGCGGCGTTCAGCTCACCGCCGACCTGCTCGATTTCCTCGGCGATCTGGCGCGCGGTGCGGCGCCTGGTGCCCTTGAAGGCCATGTGCTCGAGCAGGTGCGAAATGCCGTGCTCGGCCTCGCTCTCATGCCGGGCACCCGTCGCGACCCACACGCCAAGAGAGATCGTCTCCAGATGCGGCATCTGATGGGAGACGACCCGAAGGCCGTTGGCGAGTGTGGTCACGTGGGTCGTCATACCTGCTACTCCATGCCTGCCCCGGCACGCGCCTCGATGAAACGCTCAACTGCACCAAGATCATTGGGAAGGAGGCTGGTGCGCTCCTCGTCCGACATCAACGAGCCAAGCCGTGCTGGCAACGATGGTCGCTCGCCGAGGATCTCCTCCATGGCGTCGGGGAACTTGGCAGGATGCGCCGTCGCCAGAACGACACGGGGTGCGGAGCCCGGCGGCAGGCAACGCTCGGCCGCGATGATTCCACAGGCGGTATGAGGCTCGGCCATGTAGCCGCTGGCCTTCCGCGTCCGCCGGATCACCTCAGCGACCTCGGCCTCCGAAGCCGATGCGGCTCCGAAATCCTGGGCGAGCCGGCTCGGACCGCCGCGGATCTCGAAGCGGCCGGACTGCGCCAGGGCCGCCATCTGCCCCCGGATGAGCGCGGCGTCGCGCCCCTGCGCCTCGAACAGGTAACGCTCGAAGTTCGACGACACCTCGATGTCCATGGACGGCGACATGGTCGCGGTCACGCCACGCTTCTCATAGATCCCGCTGGCGATCGCGCGCGGCAGGATGTCGTTGACGTTGGAGCCGATGACGAGCCGCTCGATGGGCAGCCCCATCCGCTCAGCCACGCAGCCGGCGAAGATGTCGCCGAAGTTGCCAGTCGGGACCGCGAACGAGACCGGCCGGTGCGGTGCGCCGAGCGCCACGGCAGCCGTGAAGTAGTAGGTCACCTGAGCGACGATCCGCGCCCAGTTGATCGAGTTCACGCCGGCAAGGTTCATCCGGTCGCGGAACGCGTGGTCGTTGAACATGGCTTTGACCAACGCCTGACAGTCATCGAACGTCCCGTCGATCGCGACCGCGTGCACGTTGGCTTCCCGCGGCGTCGTCATCATGCGCCGTTGCACGTCCGAAATCCGGCCAGCCGGGTAGAGAATGATGACGTCGACCGCCGATGCCCCCCGGAAGGCCTCGATCGCGGCGCCGCCGGTGTCCCCAGAAGTCGCCCCGACGATGGTCACCCGCTTGCCGCGCCCCCGCAGCGCGCGATCCATGAGGCGCGCCAGGAGCTGCATGGCCACGTCCTTGAACGCCAGCGTCGGACCGTGGAACAGCTCCAAAATCCAAAGATTGGTGTCGATCTGGACGAGGGGCGTCACCGCCGGGTGATCGAATGTTGCATAGGCGGCGTTGGCCATGGCCAACAGCTCGTCCCGCGTAAACGCGCCGCCGGTGAACGGCTCGATGACTTCCACCGCGACCTCGGCGAACGGCCGGCCCGCCAGCCCGGCGATGGTTTCCGCGCTCAATTTCGGCCAAGTCTCGGGCAGATACAGCCCGCCGTCACGGGCCAGTCCAGCAAGCAGGACGTCTTCGAAGCCGAGCGGAGCTGCCAAGCCTCGGGTCGAGATGTAGTTCACGGGATGCAAGCCTTCTTTAGCGGGGAGCAGGTGCTAACCTAAAGCGCACACATGACAGGAACAAGCAACCGAGCCGATCTCTCCCACCGAAACGGGTCAGAGTCGTTGCGGCCCGCGAGCTCTGAGCCGGCTCGCGATGAAGGCGACGTAGACGCCGACGAGCGTTACGGCCAGCCCCCACCAGGTCAGGGCGTACTCCAGATGCCGGTTCGGCAGTTCGATCACGGCGGCACGGGGCGACGGCAGGCCGCCAGCAGGCGTCGGCGAAATCTGGTCGATGTAGAAGTCGAGGCCGCCAGGACCGCCTTCCCTTGCCTGCCAGGGCGCCAGCGCGTCGGCACCGGCATGGGAAGCGTCAAGAAGCTCTCGCGGATCGCGGAGGAACCAGACGTTCGTTGCTTGATTGCTGGCGCCCGTGAAGAGGCCGCGCTGCTCAGCCGTGCGGAGCTGCCCGATGATCTCGACCTCTCCGTGCGTCTGCCCTTCCGGGCGCGTCGCAGGATCCTTGCGCGCCTCCGGCACGAAGCCGCGGTTCACGTAGATGCGGCCCTTGCCGCCGGCGATCTCGAGTGGCGTGAAGACCCAATAGCCGGGCCCGCCCGGCGCGCCGCCCTTCTTGGGGACGTTGGTGAAGATGTGCCGCTCCCCGCCATGATCGAACTGCCCCAGCAGGCGTACAGTCGTGAACTCGCAGGAGGGCCCGAGGCCGATCTCATGCATGGGCCGGCAATCGAGCGACGACCATCGATCAGGCTGCAACGGTTCGGCGGCCGCGCGCTTGGTGATCGTGTCGATCAGCTCCTCTTTCCAAACCTTGCGCTGCCACTGCCAGCTGCCGAGCCCCACCAGCACGCCGAAAGCGACCAGCGCCGCCAACGTGACGGCGAAAAGGCCCTTTGTCCTGAAGCCTTGCAGCATCGCGTCAGTGCTCGTCCTCGGAGAGGCGGGCCTCCTCCGCCTTGTTCCGGTACTGAAGCGAAATGAGCGTCGCCTTCATGGGGCTGAGCAGGCCGAAGCCCAGCAGAAAGGCGACCGGAGCCCACAGCACGAGATGGACCCAGAACGGCGGCCCGAGCTTGAACTCGACCATCAGGGCGGCTCCCATCATCAGGAAGCCGAGGATGATGATGACGAACACGGCCGGGCCATCGCCGCTGTCGGCAAAGCCGTAGCTCATGCCACAGCGGTCGCACCCGTCGCGCAGCTTCAGTGTCAGCGGCCCCTGGAACAGACGGCCCTCGCCACAGCCGGGACAACGTCCGAGCAGGCCGGCATGCACGGCGGGCATGATTGAGGCTTCATCGCTCATGGCCGAGATGTGACGCGCTCAGCCTTTTCCGACAACGTGGGCTTTCGCCACAGCGACGGGCCGCGTCCGGCCCCAAACGACAACGGGGCGGCTCGAAGCCGCCCCGTTGAGACCCGCACCGGGCACTGCGTTATCAGTGCGCTGCCGGCGTACCGGCGCCCCAGACGTAGATGCAGGCGAAAAGGAACAGCCACACGACGTCGACGAAGTGCCAATACCATGCGGCAGCTTCGAAACCGAAGTGCTGCTTCGGCGTGAAATGACCCTTCAGCGCCCGCATGAGGCAGACGAACAGGAAGATCGTGCCGATGATGACGTGCGCACCATGGAAGCCCGTGGCCATGAAGAACGTCGCGCCATAGATGTGCCCGGCGTAGTTGAATGCGGCATGGCCATACTCGTAGGCCTGCAGCAGCGTGAACACGAAGCCGAGGCCAACCGTCAGCGCCAGACCCCACACGAGACCCTTGCGGTCGTTCTCGAGCATGGCGTGATGCGCCCAGGTGACCGTGGTGCCGGACAGCAGCAGGATCAGCGTGTTCACCAGTGGCAGCCCCCACGGGTCGAACGTGCTGTGGAAGGCGTCCGACGGAGCCGGCGGCCAATGTCCGCCCGTCAGCTGATTGCGCTCGACCATCCCGATGACGGAGGTGTCAGACGGCGCGATCGAGCCATCCGGCATCGTAATCGGCAACGGCGAGATGCCCGCCGGAAACAGGGCAGCATCGAAGTACGCCCAGAACCAGGCGACGAAGAACATCACCTCGGAGGCGATGAAGAGAATCATGCCGTAGCGCAGATGCAGCTGCACAACGGGAGTATGATCGCCCTTGTGCGCCTCGCGGATGACATCCCGCCACCATAAGAAGGCGACCGCGATGACTGAAGCCGCGCCGAGGAAGAAGACCGTCGGACCGTGCATGCCGAACAGGCCGGCGCCCCCGCCGAGCGAGCGCATCCAGATGATGCCGCCGACGGCCAGAACGAAAGCGCTGAGCGAGGCCAGCAATGGCCATGGGCTCGGATCAACCAGATGGTAGTCGTGATGCTTGGCGTGGCTATCTGCCATAATCAGCTCCGTCGTCCCTGTGCATTCCACCGCCGCATCCGGTGCGTGATGGTCTGCGCCCCCGGTTCTACGCGATCAATCCGTCCTTTGGCATCTTGCGGGCTGCGCATGTCACGAGCCCTTGCCGTTGCCGCCCACGGCTCCCGCGGAGGCCGCCGCCGCCGCTTTGGCAGCAGTCGCCTTGGTGCCGTCGGTCGGGTAGAAGGTGTAGGAGAGCGTGATCTGCGTCAGCTCCCCCGCGCCGCTCCGGTCCTCGACGATGGCCGGGTCGACGAAGAAGCTCACCGGCATGTCGATGGACTCGCCCGGTGCCAGCAATTGCTCCTGGAAAAAGAAGCACTCGATCTTGTTGAAGTAGCTGCCGGCGATCTCCGGCGTCACGTTGAAGGTGGCGGTTCCCGCGACCGGCCGCCCCGACGTATTGACGGCGCGGTAGAAGGCCAGCGTGTTCTCGCCGATCTTCACGTCCACCGTGTGCTGCACCGGCTCGAACTGCCAGCCCAGGCCAGGGGCGACGTTGGAATCGAAGCGAACCGTGACGACGCGATCGAGCACCGTGCTCGAGGGCTTCTCGACCCGCTGGGTCGTCCCGCCGTAGCCCGTCACCTGGCAGAACATGGCGTAGAGCGGCACAGCAGCGTAGGCGAGGCCGAGCATGCCGACAGCCCCAGCCGTGCACCACATCGCCACGCGACGATGCCGCTTGTCCGATCTCTTTTCAGTCCCTGGCTCAGTCATCCCGATCACCAAGTGCCTAAGATGCCGCCATGCCCCTCACATGGGGCGATTGAAAACGTTCCCGCCGAGCCGAACGATGGTCGCGAGATAGAACAGGAGCACCAGCGCGGCGAGCGCCACCGCAATGGCGATGGAGCGATAGCGCTGTCGGCGCCGTCTCTCCCGTTCGTCCAGCGCGTTGTCGTCATGCCGTCCATCTGCCGCCACCCCGGCCCTCCTCATCCCGCAATGAGCGGACGCACGAGCTGCTCGACCAGAAGCACGGCGAACAGCAAGAAAAGATAGAGCACCGAGAATGCGAACAGCTCCTTCGCTGCCCGATCCGCCTCGCGCCCCTCACGGGTGCGATAGACCTTCACCGCAAGGACCGCGAAGATGACGCCCAGTGCCACGGACGCGATCAGGTAGGCAATACCGCCCAAGCCGATGAAGAAGGGCGCAATTCCGAGCGGCACGAGCAGCGCCGTGTAAATCAGGATCTGGCGCCGGGTCTCGTCACCGCCCGCAACGACCGGAAGCATCGGAACGCCGACACGCTCATAATCCCGCGAGCGGTAAAGGGCGAGAGCCCAGAAATGCGGCGGCGTCCAGAAGAAGATGATGAGGAACAGCAGAACGCTTTCCACGCTGACAGAGCCGGTGACGGCCGCCCAGCCGATCATGGGCGGGAATGCACCAGCCGCACCGCCGATGACGATGTTCTGCGGCGTGCGCCGCTTCAGCCACATGGTGTAGACGACGATGTAGAAGGCGATGGTCAGGGCCAGGAGCCCGCCAGCCACCCAGTTCACCAGAAGTCCGAGCGTCAACACCGAGAAAAGAGACAGGATGATACCGAACGTCAGCGCTTCGTCCGGCGTGACGCGTCCGCGCGGAATGGGCCGCGCCGCCGTACGCGCCATGCGCGCATCGATGTCGGCGTCGTACCACATATTCAGAGAACCCGACGCGCCCGCCCCGACGGCGATCGCGAGCAGCGCGATGCCCGCGAGCACGGGATGCAGGTGACCGGGCGCAGCGGCGAGGCCGACGAGCGCCGTGAACACGACGAGCGACATCACGCGCGGCTTCATCAGCGCGATGAAATCGCCGACGCTGCCCCCCGCTGAGGAGGTCAGTATCCGCGTGTCAGCTTCGATGCCCTTGTCCACCATCGGCCCGTTGTCTGCCAATTCGTCTTTGATCCATGGCACCGGGCGGTGTTCGCCACCGCCCGGCCTAACTCAGTCGTGTCACATCCAGGCCTGGCGCGGCATACCGGAGGCCGCCGCGCCGGCTGAGACTTAGTGGTGGCTGCCGGGGCGGATGCGCGGCAGCGTCTCGAAGGAATGGAACGGCGGCGGCGAGGACAGCGTCCACTCCAGCGTCGTTGCGCCTTCACCCCACGGGTTGTCTGCGGCCCGCTCCTTGCGGAGCAGCGCGACGACCACGCCGACGAAGAACACGACCGATCCGACCGCCGTGATGTAGGAACCAATCGACGAGATATGGTTCCAGTAGGCGAACGCTTCCGGATAGTCGGCATAGCGACGCGGCATGCCGGCGAGGCCGAGGAAGTGCTGCGGGAAGAACAGGATGTTGGCGCCGATGAAGGTCAGCCAGAAGTGCAGCTTGCCCCAGAACTCGGAGTACATGTAGCCGCTGATCTTCGGGAACCAGTAGTACCAGCCAGCGAAGATCGCGAACACCGCACCCAGCGACAGCACGTAGTGGAAGTGGGCGACGACATAGTAGGTGTCGTGCAGCGCGCGGTCGACGCCAGCGTTGGACAGCATCACACCCGTGACACCACCCACGGTGAACAGGATGATGAAGCCTAGCGCCCACAGCATCGGCGTGCGGAAGGTGATCGAGCCGCCCCACATGGTAGCGATCCACGAGAAGACCTTAACGCCCGTGGGCACCGCGATCACCATGGTGGCGAACACGAAGTACGCCTGGGAGTCAACGCTGAGGCCCGAGGTGTACATGTGGTGCGCCCACACGACGAAGCCGACCAAGCCGATCGCGACCATGGCGTAGGCCATGCCGAGATAACCGAAGATGGGCTTCCGCGAGAACGTCGAAATGATGTGGCTGACCATGCCGAAGCCCGGCAGGATCATGATGTAGACCTCGGGGTGACCGAAGAACCAGAACAGGTGCTGGTACAGGATCGGGTCGCCACCGCCGCTTGCGCTGAAGAAAGTCGAGCCAAAGTTGCGATCCGTCAGCAGCATCGTGATCGCGCCCGCGAGAACCGGCAGCGACAGCAGCAGCAGGAACGCCGTAATCAGCACCGACCAGGCGAACAGCGGCATCTTGTGTAGCGTCATGCCCGGTGCGCGCATGTTGAAGATGGTGGTGATGAAGTTGATAGCACCGAGGATGGACGAAGCACCCGCGATGTGCAGAGCCAGAATCGCGAAATCGACGCTCGGGCCCGGATGTGCCGTCGTGGAGAGCGGCGCGTAGACCGTCCAGCCCGTACCGGCACCAAGATCACCCGACGGCCCCTCGACGAACATCGACATCAGCAACAGGGCCAATGCGACCGGCAGCAGCCAGAACGAGATGTTGTTCATGCGCGGGAACGCCATGTCCGGCGCGCCGATGTGCAACGGCACGAGCCAGTTGCCGAAACCGCCGATCATCGCCGGCATCACCATGAAGAACACCATGATGAGGCCGTGCCCGGTGACGAACACGTTGAACATGTGCGGATTGGCGAAGTACTGGAGCCCCGGCTCCTGCAACTCCATCCGCATCGCAACCGACAACGCACCGCCGATCACCCCCGCCATCATGGCGAAGATGAGGTACATCGTGCCGATGTCCTTGTGGTTGGTCGAGAACAGCCAACGCTTCATGCCGGAAGGTGCATGGTGGTCGTGGTCGTGCGCTGCGGTAGCCGTGCTATCCATTTGCAGTCACCTTTTCCCTCGAATCGTATCTCGCGCCGCGTGCGGCGATCAGTTTTGTCCAGTTGCGCCCGCGACGGCATCCGCCGCAGCCGCCGCAACCTTGCCGGCATCGGCCGGCGACTCGGTCGCAGCATGCAGGATGCTGCGCGCACGGTCCCATTCTCTCGCCTTCGCCGCCTCGACCCAGTTTTTGAACGCCTCCTCACTGACGACGCGAACCGCGATCGGCATGAAGGCGTGGTCCTTCCCGCAGAGCTCCGAGCACTGGCCGTAGTAGACGCCAGGCCGCTCAGCCTTGAACCAGGTCGCCGTGATGCGGCCCGGGACGGCGTCGACCTTCGAGCCGAACGACGGAATGGTCCAGTTATGGATGACGTCGTTAGCGGTGACGAGCACGTGCACCACCTTGTTCACCGGCACGGCGATCTCGTTGTCGACCGAAAGCAGACGCGGCTGGCCGCTCTTATGCCAGAGGGGCGCAGCATCAGCGTGGAGCTGACGCGACAGCGCTGCACCGGAGAGATTGCCGTAGCGCTTGTTGAACTCCTCCTGGCCAAGCTCCTTCCGCAGCAGGTCCTCGTCGCGCACCACGTTCGAGGTAACGCGGAAGCCGCCCTGGTCAGGATACTCGTGTTCCCAGAACCACGTGTTTCCCACGGCCTTAATGGTCAGGTCCGGCTTCGGATAGCTGTACTGCAGATAGAGCAGCTTGAAGGAGGGAATCGCGATCACGACCAGGACCAGGATCGGGACCACCGTCCAAGCCACCTCCAGCATCGTGTGATGCGTGGTGCGCGATGGCGTCGGATTCGACTTCGCATTGAAGCGGAAGATCACCACCAGCATCAGCACGCCAACGAAAATGGCGATGGCGATGATGATGTAATTCACCAAATCATGAAAACTATGAATGCCGTGAGCGACCTCTGTCACCGCCTCTTGCATTCCCATCTGCCCCGGCGACGGCTGTCCAAACCCCGCCAATGCAGATGTCGCCCCCAGGAGCGCGAACGCAAGGATTGAAAACAGCGTCCCGAAACCCCAGCTCGACTTGCCCATTCGTTGCTCCCAGCGTCCCGCGATGCCCGTGCGGAGGCATTTAGCCCGATAGTCCGGCCGCCACCGTAGCGAGGCCGTGACAGAACACAATGGTCGCAAATGTCTCAAGCGCCCGGTTATGCGGCATTTCCACGCGTGACGCGTCGGCGGACCACAAGTCGTTCACCCGCGTCCGCCGGCACCGTTTAATACACCGCTATGCCAGTCCCACTTTGGCCCTAATCCTCGGCAAGACGGGCTTGGGTCTGATCAACTTCAGATACGACAATTCCTGCGCCCGACGGCGCAGATCATGAGAGGCTGCGGGTGGACACGACCGTCGCGACTAGGAAGCTGCCCAGGGCCGGCGTCATCAAGGCCACCGCTGCTGTCATGTTGGCGTGTCTAGTTGCCGCGCTCGGGGCGCCGGCGTCCGCTCAGGCCCCGGACG
This sequence comes from Pseudomonadota bacterium, assembly GCA_023416575.1. GTDB lineage: Bacteria > Pseudomonadota > Alphaproteobacteria > Rhizobiales > Hyphomicrobiaceae > ZC4RG25. Next base: position 5,794 of record JAEZHL010000183.1, on the reverse strand, counting down.
GCACCGTCAAGGCGCAGCACGGAGACTGGCAGGTCGTGTGCAAGCCCCCTGCCCCCGGCTCGAAGCTCGAGACTTGCGCGCTGGTACAGAGCGTGACGGCCGAGGATCGCAACAACGTCGGCCTGACCGTCTATTTCCAGAAATTCTCCAACGGCACACGCGTGCTCCGCGTGTTCGCCCCCGTCGGCGTGCTGCTGCCACCGGGACTGGGCCTGAAGATCGACGGCAAGGACGTCGGTCACGCGCCCTTCCTGCGCTGCCACGCGTTCGCCTGTTACGCGCAGGTCGTCGCCGAGGACAAGCTGGTCGAGCAGCTCAAGACCGGGAAGACGGCGATCTTCATCATCTTCCAGACCGAGGAAGCGGGGATCGGCATTCCGATCTCGCTTGCAGGATTCGACAAGGCACTGGCAGCGCTACAGTAGTTGCCGCTTCGCGGACCAGCTTCAGCCGGGGCGCGCAAAGTAGATCGAGGCCGACGCACTGCGGCACAGATGGGCTGCTGCTATCTGCCGATCATCGGCCGCAGCACTTGGTCTGCCATGTAATTGCCGCAACCTACCGCTTAACGGACGCAAAACCGCCAGCAGCAGCACGGTTTCTCCTGCCTTCCGCCATCTTGCACGGCTACGAAGGCCGTGCGGGAGGTCACGTACATGCGTCGCAAAAGCCCAACAGCAAGCCGGCAAGGTCAGCGGCCCGTGGCCGCCACGGCCGATCCCGAGGTCCGCCGCACGCACCTCATGCAATCTTTCCACGCGCCGTTTCGCCAGAAAGTTGCCGAGGTCGCCAGCCGTTCGACCTGTTTCGAGGATCTCGCCGACGCATTTCCCGGCCTTCTATTCGCGCTAGCGACCGGGTATGGCACGGTCGAATCGCGTCGCGAGGCCGCCGCACACCTGACTTCGGGATCGCGGCTGAGGGAAGCCGCGCGGGCAGTGGGGCTGCCGTGGTGGATGCGTCGGCTTCCCCCGCAGGCCTTCAAGAAGAAGCTCGAGCGCCTCCCCGACGATCCCGCGTTTGCCGCGCGCATCGTCAACCTGATGCCGAGCGCACAGATCTCCGCGAAGTGGCTGGAACGCGTCCTGCAAGCCTATCGTACCTGCGGACCGGATTTTGCCCTTTGGGTCGCCAAGCACGACCGCTTTCATGCGCCGCTGATCACCGATCCGGCATTGCCGTACGTCGCGGCCTGGGCTTGGTTCGCCCGTCATCCCGATACGCTTGGCGGCCGGCTATTGCGCCGGCCGTGGACGCCGGCGATGAGCCCACGCCGCGCCTTCGACGAGCTGACCGCCTGGCGCAAGCGGGTGCGGATGTCGCTGGCACTGGCTGCGCTTGACCGCAGGCAGTGGCTCATCGAGGGCTCGATGCTGGGCTACGATTTCGTAGAGCTGCGGGAGGTCGGCGACTTCGTGACCGAGAGCGAGGTCATGGACAATTGCCTCGATGCGTTCGCCGAGAAGCTCGAAGCGGGGGTCAGCTATGTCTTCAGCATTCGCCAGGACGGTATCCCGGTGGCAGATGTCGAGATCGGAGCGCATCCCATCGAGCCCAACCTGCCGACGATCGTGCAGCTCAGGGGGCCGCGCAACAAGCGTGTGAACTCCGAGATCTGGCGCGCGGCATACGCATGGATTGGAAGTCAGCAGCTCAACCCGGCCCCGCCGCAGGTGATCAATGCCGCCGCCCGGCGCCGCGCTTGGCGGACACTGTGGAAGCCGTATCTCGACGTCCTCGATCCCGACGATCGGGAGAATTTCGATCGACTGGCGAAGGATCTCGACCGGCTGCGCGGCCGGCGTGCGCCATCGACGCGGACCCGGGCCAGGCCCGCCGCCGCAAGCCTCGATCCGACAGCCCGGGAAGGTGCTGGCGCAACGACCTGAAGGGCCGAGTTGCAGCCTCAATTGAAGCACATTGGCCAGGAGGGCATGCGGCCGCCGCAGGCGCGGATGGGGCAGCGGGCAACGGGCCCGTGATCTTGGCACCCCATCCAGAACCCTCCCCCGCAAGGGAGAGGGTTGATGTCGTCTGAAGCCGTTACTCCGCCGCGTCTTTGAGGACGGGTGCCGCCGCCTTCACGTCGGCATCGACGTGGCTTTCGAACTTGCTGAAGTTCTTATTGAACATTTCGACAAGCGCCCGCGCCTGGGCGTCGTAGGCGGCGGGATCGGCCCAGGTCTCACGCGGATTCAGGATCTTGCTGTCGACCCCCGGCAAGGAGAGCGGCACCTGGAACCCGAAGGTGGGATCGGTCCGCATCGGCTGCCCCTTGAGCGCGCCGGAGAGGGCCGCGTCGAGGAGCGCGCGGGTGGCGTGGATCGGCATCCTGCTGCCGACGCCGTACTTGCCGCCCGTCCAACCGGTGTTCACCAGCCAGCAATCGACATCGTGCTTGGCGACGAGCTCACGCAACAGGTTGCCGTAGACGCTCGGATGCCGCGGCATGAAGGGAGCGCCGAAGCAGGCGGAGAAGGTGGCTTGCGGCTCGGAGCCCATGCCCTTCTCGGTGCCGGCAACCTTGGCGGTGTAGCCGGAAAGGAAGTGATACATCGCCTGACTCGGCGTCAGCTTCGCGATTGGCGGCAGGACACCGAAGGCGTCGGCGGCCAGCATGACGATGTTCTTGGGGTGCCCTGCCCGTCCGGTGGCGCTGGCGTTGCTGATAAAATCCAGCGGGTAGGCGGACCGCGTGTTCTCCGTCAGGCGCGCATCGTCGAAGTCGGGCTCAGCCGTGCCGGGTTTCAACACCACGTTCTCGAGCAGCGATCCGAAGCGATTCGAGGCCGCCCAGATCTCCGGCTCAGCCTCGGCTGAGAGCCTGATGGTCTTGGCGTAGCAGCCACCTTCGAAATTGAAGATGCCCTCGTCCGACCAGCCGTGCTCGTCATCGCCCAGAAGCGTGCGTTTGGGATCGGCCGAAAGCGTGGTCTTGCCGGTCCCGGACAGGCCGAAGAAGACGGCGGACGTTTCACCGACATTGGCCGAGCAATGCATCGGCAGGGTGTTCTGCGCCGGAAGCACGAAGTTGAGGTACGAAAAGACCGACTTCTTCATCTCGCCGGCGTATGACGTGCCACCGATCAGCACGAGCTTGCGCGTGAAGTCACACGCGATCACGGTCTCCGAACGGGTGCCATGGCGTTTGGGATCGGCACGGAAGCTCGGCAGGTCGACGACCGTGAATCCTGGCAGAAATCCATCGAGCTCGTTCGCTTCGGGCCGCCGCAGCAGGTAGCGGATGAAGAGCGCATGCCAAGCATACTCGCACACCACGCGGACATTGAGCCGGCTCGCCGGCGCTGCGCCCGCGAAGAGATCCTGCACGAACAGCTCGCGGCCCCTGCTGTGGTCCAGGAAATCCTGGTGGAGCAGATCGAACTGCTCGCGTGTCATCGCCTTGTTATTGTCCCACCAGATCGTGCCGTCCGTCACGGCATCGCGAACGGTGAACTTGTCCTGGGCGGACCGCCCCGTGAAGGCCCCGGTCTCGACCGCCAGCGCGCCGGTGGAGGCGAGCCTGCCTTCGCCCCGCCTGATCGCGAGCTCGATCAGCTCGACGCTGGGATTGTTCCTGTGAACGGCCTGCGCACTCGCCAGGGGAAACAGGTCTGCCTTCATCGTCTTCCTTCAATCGTCCGTTGAAAGGCTCCGTCGGCATCGCCGGACTGAAACCTTACGACCAACCGCCGCCAGGCTCAAAAGAGCAGCCCTGAACCTTCGCGCCGGAAGGTCTGCCGACCTGGGGGCGCCAAGGATCGATCGCAAGCCGCCTCGAAAGGCATGGCCTTTGTGATAGGGCATAAACTAGAAGTGCGGAAAAGATCTGTCGTATACATTAACCTGGAGCAGCTACAGCTTACGCCCGCGACCGGAACGCACGGCAGGCAGGCGGGCGTGCCAGATCATAGCCACCAAACGGCAAGGTCCGGCTCCGGGTTCAAGTCCTTTCCGCCGCATCGAACGCCATCGCCACCGCGTGCCGGATTTCGTCCATGTCCTTGACTGGCGCGGGAAAAACGAAGCGGCACCGGTCACCGCCCTGCATCAGGTCAATGCCTGCCGGATCGATCCCGGTCACGCGCCACGCCCCCTGTTGCCCCCCGGAAAGCCAGGCTCCGAGCCGCGCAATCTTCTCTGCGTCATCGCGATTGAGAGCTGTGAGGATTGCTGGCTCGGCAGCGACGAGAGTGTCCGCGCCGCTCACATCGGTGAGCAGCTCGTCGGCCCCGATCGACCGGATGCGACCGAAACCGCCGACGTAATGCGCGCGCTCGATCTCGAAGACGAAAAAGTCGAAATCTCCAAAGCCGGCGTAGGCGGCCGCCGACGGGTGCACAGCCAAATAGCGCCGCTCGGCCGTCTCGCTCACCGCACGCGCGATCCGGCCGAAAAGCGTGATGCGCCCGGCTGCAAGTGGATCGGCCGAGGCGGCGCCGTCTTCGATGAGGAGGCTCGCGCGCGGGTCTGCCTCGATGTTCTGGGTATGCAGCGCGAGGCGCGAGAGCAGCAGGATGGGTGCGCCATTTGGCTCAGTTGCTGTGCTAACCAATGAGGCGTAGGGATAACCCGTGGTGCGATCGAGGGTCGCCAGAGCCGCCTTTCCAGCGCGGCGCAATATCTGGCGCGCATCGACAGCGGGGCTCGGATCGTTAGGGGTGTTCACGACTTCGTTCGTCACGCCAGAGCTCCAAGTCATAGTTGGCAACAACCTTGCGTCGACCCAGCTGCTGGCCTATTCAACTGGTTAACAACCGGTCGCGCCGCCCAGTCCGCCACAATTCGCACAAGAACGGGTCATAGTGCCCGCCTCAAGGCGACCGTTCAGGGGCAAGAGGCGATGAAAGAAAAGAGTACGATTGCTCTCGTCGATGACGAGCGGAACATCTTGACCTCGCTCAGAATGGCTCTCGAGGCAGAGGGCTATAAAGTGCGAACGTACAATGACGGCGCATCCGCACTCGAGGCACTGACCGAGGAGCCGGCCGATCTCGGCATCTTCGATATCAAGATGCCGCGCATGGATGGCATGGAGCTGTTGCGGCGTGTGCGCCAGCAGTCGGACATGCCCGTCATCTTTCTCACCTCAAAGGACGAAGAGATCGACGAGCTGTTCGGCCTCAAGATGGGTGCAGACGACTACATCGCGAAGCCGTTCTCGCAGCGGCTGGTGGTGGAGCGCGTCAAGGCTGTCCTGCGCCGCTTCCAGCCCAAGGACGGCACCAGCCCGCAGGCCGAGACGGCCCGCGTGCTCGAGCGCGGCAAGCTGCGTCTTGATCCCGAGCGCCACACCTGCCACTGGGATGGCAAGCCGGTGACGCTCACAGTGACGGAATTTCTGATCCTGCAGGCGCTGGCAGCACGGCCCGGCGTGGTGAAGACGCGCGATGCGCTGATGGACGCCGCCTACGACGATCAGGTCTACGTGGACGACCGTACAATCGATAGCCACATCAAGAGATTGCGTAAGAAGTTCAAACAAGCTGACGACGATTTCGACGTCATCGAAACGCTCTATGGTGTAGGCTACCGCTTCAAGGAGGCTTGAGCCCGGGGGGTGCATGGCTGTTGAATGGGAGCGGCCCGGACTGGGTGACAGTCCGTGGCGAACTGCCAAGCAGGTAATGCAGCGCGTTCACCGCGCCGCAGCGCCTTTCCGGCGGTTCGTTGCGATGGCGGGCGAGCGCCTGTCTGGCAGCCGCGCATTCCGGCTCGTCACCGGCAGCCTGCTGCGCCGGATTTTCGTCTCCAACCTGCTCGGGTTGCTGATCCTCGTCGGTGGCATTCTCTA
>JAEZHL010000144.1 GCA_023416575.1 Pseudomonadota bacterium | reverse complement strand
ATCATGTGCTGGCGCTGCTGCCCTTCGAGCCCGACGCGCATCGGAAGCTGGGTGGTCCGCCCTGCACCTATGTCGGCCATCCGCTGATCGAGCGGCGGGCGTGGCTCGAGACGCTCGACCCGGCGCCGCTCGCGGAGCGGCTGGGCATCGAAGCGGGCAGACCGGTGCTCCTGGTGCTGCCCGGCAGCCGCTCCTCCGAGGTTGGACGGCTGATGCAACCTTTCGGGAGCACCGTGCGGCTCCTGTGCGAGCAAGGGATGGCGCCGCAGGTCATCATCCCTGCCGTTCCGCACCTCCGCGGTCAGATCGAAACGGCGCTCGCGAGCTGGCCGCTACGCCCGCATCTGGTCGAGGGCGAGGCGGACAAGTTCCGGGCATTCAAACTGGCGACCGCTGCGCTCGCGGCCTCGGGAACGGTGACGCTGGAGCTGGCGCTCGCCGGCACACCCGCGATCGTGGCCTACAAAGTCGATGCGATCGCGGCGAGGCTGCGGTTCCTGGTCAAGGTGCCCTCGATCGTGCTCGCGAACCTGGTGCTGAGCGAGAACGCGTACCCCGAATTCATCCAGGAAGACTGTGTGCCGGACACGTTAGCCTCGGCCCTGAAGCCGCTGCTCGAGGACACGCCGGAGCGCCGCCGGCAGCTCGACCTGCTATCGCGCATCCCGGATCGGTTGGCGGTGGCAGCGCTGAGCCCCAGCGATGCGGCGGCCAAGATCGTTATCGCCGCCGCTCAGAGGGCCGGTTTCCAGCCGTAGACCCAATCGTAAAGGCTCATGATGTGGCTGCCGGGGAGCGCGCGCAGCGTCAGGTCGCGCGCCAGCGAGGCGGGCCTGGGAAGGTGATAGATGCGTCCGTTGCGGCTCGAGGCGTGCTGCATCCGGGCCGCCCTGGCGCGGCGGTCACGCTCGTAGTGTGAGAGGGCGAGGATGGGGTCTGAGCGCCGTCTCTTCAGGTGTGCTGCCAGGATCTCGGCATCCTCGATCGCCAGCGCGCCACCTTGCGCCAGAAACGGCAGCACGGGATGGGCGGCGTCGCCGAGCAGCGTCACGCGGCCTTCGGACCAGCGTGCGAGGGGAACGGGCTCGTAGAGCGGCCAGCGGTGCCAGCTTTCGGCGCGGGCAAGAAACTCGGTGAGCTGAGCCGAGAATGGCCGCAGCTTGCCGAGGAGAGCGGTGCGGTCGACCGGCAGGCCCCAGCCCTCGCCCGGCCAGGGCTCGGCGATGATCGCCACCAGGGCGACCTCCGCCCCGCCACGCACGGGGTAGTGGACGACGTGACCGGCGGGAGAGAGCCAGACGCCGGTCGCCATGTCATTGAAGGGGGCAGGCGCGCGGCTGCGGTCGATCAGGGCGCGCGCGGCCGTCTTCCCCGCGTAGCTGAGCTCTGCCGTGGGACAAAGCTGTTGGCGGATCGCGGACCGGATGCCGTCGGCGCCGACGAGGAGCTCCCCTTCATGGGTGCCGCCATCCGCCGTCCGCACCCGCACGGAGGCGCCAGCGCTTTCGAACGCGACGACATCACAGCCGGTCGCGATCTCGACCTCGGGCAGCGATGCGGCGGTCTGGAGGAGCGCCGCGTGCAGGTCGGCGCGATGGGCGACCCAGTAGGGAAATCCGTGCCGTTCCTCGATCCAATCGCCGAGCGGCAGCGTGGCGAGGGACCGGCCTGATCCGCCATCATAGACCCGGAGCCATTCCGGCCGGCCGACGGCAGGCGCGAGCCGGTCGGCAACGCCCAGGCGCGAGAGCACGCCGACGGCATTGGGGCCGAGCTGGATCCCGGCGCCCGCTTCACCGGGCTCGCGCCGGCGCTCGAGGATGCGGCAGGCAATGCCGGCACGCGCCAAAGCGATGGCCAGCGACAGACCGCCGATGCCGCCGCCCGCGATCAGAACTGGCGGGCTGCCTGCCACGGAAACTGCTTTCCCTCAGACCGCGGGCGCGGTCGGAACGAGGCAGCCCGCGGGGTCTGATTCGTCGGCGCGCAGGCGCGGATCATAGACATAGAGGGTCGAGCAGTACGGGCAGATCGCCTGGTGATCGGCCCCCATATCGATGAAGATATGCGGGTGATCGAACGGCGGCCGCGCGCCCATGCAGTTGAACTCTTTGACGCCAATGAAGATTTTCTCGACGCCCTTGTCATTGGCGAAATGAGGGACGATGTTGTCGGCCATCCGGCTTGCCTTTGCACCTGAGTTTGTGAGCCTCGCGCGCGGGACCATACCCGCCTGCTTGCTGAAATGGTAGGGAAGCCTCTGTCGCAATAGACGAATTGAAAGGAAGGCCGCTGGTGCAGAGCTTCCTGTCCGATGGTGTGGAGATCGCCTACCTGGACGTTGGCGCGGGCGATCCGATCCTGCTGATCCACGGCTTTGCCTCCAACACGCAGGTGAACTGGGTTGATACGGGCTGGGTGAAATTCCTCACCGGCCACGGCTTCCGCGTCATATCGATGGACAATCGCGGCCACGGCCACAGCCAGAAGCTCTATGGCCTCGATGACTATGGTGGCCCGCTGATGGCGGAGGATGCCCGGCGGCTGCTGGATCACCTCGGCATTCAACGCGCCGATGTCATGGGCTACTCCATGGGAGCGCGGATCACGGCTTTTCTTGCCCTTGCTCATCCCGAGCGCGTGCGCAGCGCGATTTTCGGCGGCCTCGGCGTCAACATGGTGCGGGGCATGGCCGGCACCGGGCCGATCGCGCATGCGCTGGAGGCTGACAGCATCGACCAGGTGACTAACCCTACCGCGCGCACCTTCCGGGCCTTTGCGGAGCAGACCCGCAGCGATCTCAAGGCGCTCGCCGCCTGCATCCGCTCCTCGCGGGCACCGCTGACGGCGGACGATGTCGGACGGATCACGTGCCCGGTGCTGGTCGCGGTCGGCAGCGACGACGTGGTGGGCGGCTCGGCCGAAGGGCTGGCGGCCCTCATCCCGGGCGCCGAGGCCCTGGAGATCGAGGGGCGCGATCACATGAAAGCCGTCGGTGATCGGCGCTACAAGGAGGGCGTGCTCGGCTTCCTGCAGCGCCGGCCCTGACCTTCACAATCAGTTGACTGGATGACGCGGTCCTTGCAACTTTCGCGCGCCATGGCAGAGTTGTGCGTATGCTGTGCGTTCTGCGTTCCGCCGCGGCGTGTGCTGCGCTGCTGACCTGGTGTCTGGCCGGCCCTGCTGCGCGCGCCGACACCACTGTCGACCTCGAGCTGGTACTGGCGGTCGACGTCTCCCTTTCGATGGACATGGAGGAGCAGCGGCTGCAGAGGGACGGCTACGTCGCCGCTCTGCGCGATCCGCAGGTTCTCGCCGCGATCCAGTCCGGTCTCCATGGCCGGATCGCCATCAGCTACATGGAGTGGGCTGGCCCCGGCACGCACGCGACGGTGCTGCCCTGGACCATTGTCGACGGGCCGGAGACGGCGGAGCGGGTCGCCAAGGAGCTCGCCGGTGCTCCCATCTCGCGCTTTCGGATGACGTCGATTTCCTCCGCACTCGCCCGCGCGGGCGAGCATTTCGACAACAGTCCCTATCGCGGCATCCGGCGCGTCATCGACATCTCGGGCGATGGCCCGAACAACTCCGGCGGGGCGGTCGAGCCCATTCGTGACCAGCTGATCAAGAGCGGCGTCACCATCAACGGGCTGCCGGTGATCCTGCGGCCCAGTCAATCGAGCTTCTTCGACATCAACTATCTCGACCGCTATTACGCGGACTGCGTGATCGGCGGTCCTGGAGCTTTCATGATCCCGATCCGGGACAAGTCGGAGTTTGCGACAGCCACGCGCCAGAAGCTGATCCTGGAAATTTCCGGCTTCGAGCCGCCGCCACGGTTGATCCGTGCCCAGCTGTCCGATGACCAAGAGAAGACCGACTGCCTGATCGGTGAGAACCTGTGGCGGCGCTACATGGACGATCGCATCCGCAACTAGGCGCGAGGATCCGATCGGATGGCTTGGAGGAGGCGGGCGGTTGGAGCCTTTCCGGTTGCGCTAGGAATGCCGGAAAGGCTCTCGTCTTCGATGTCCCATACAGTTCGCGGGCTGCGGGGCTCGCACCGCAGCCGTATGCGTGTCAGTCGCCGACGAACGCCTGCATCTCCTCGAACGTGATCCTGCCATCCTTGTTGGCGTCGATGCCGTTGAAGAGCCGCCGGTGGATGTCCGTCACCTCATCGAACGTGAGGGCGCCGTCGCCATTCGCGTCGACGACGGCGAAGATGACCTTCATCATGTGTTCCCGCTTACGCGCCTTCATGCCCCGATCCATGCCGGGTCCGCCCCTTGCTTGAGGTGGCGGTGGCGCTCCTGGAGGTGGCGGAGGCGGTGCGGCTCCTGGAGGTGGAGGAGGGGGGGCTCCGCGCGGCCCGGGAGGCGGCCCAACCTGGGCCAGCTGCCCGGAGAAGTCCTGCCCGTTGGCGACATAAGACCCGGTGAAGGCCGCAACCGTCGTGGCGCCTGCCAGTATCGCGCCGACGGTCACAATTCGTGAAAAGACAGAAAACCTCATTATCTCCTCCTCGCCTCAGAGTTCCCGGAGCGGGCTTCGAAGTTGGCGACGAGGGCAGGCGAGATGCACCCGCAGCACGCATAGGCCTGAGCGTCGGTTGCATCTGCGCTGCCCTGCCAGCTTCAGCAATGCGCGGCTCTGCTCCGGGTTCCCTCAGCGCAGAACTTCGGCAGGGGAGCAGTCCTGTGATCGCCATGGTTCGCACGCGCGTGATCGGAGTATCCGCAACTTCAACACTGCCGCGGCTCAATTAGGCCCCAGAAGCGGCTAATGGCGGTGCCAGTATCGAGATGCTGGTCACCTCTCATTAACCGTGTTCGCCCTAGCTTGCCCCCATGTTGAAACGTAGCGTAATCGGCGCCTTGATGGCGGCTGGTGTCCTCCTGGCGTGGGGCTGCAGCCGAACGCCGGAGTTCATCGCCAGACACGAGCCCTGGCGCGCGGAGGTGGAGCAGGCTTGCCTCACCTCCGGATACGTGCGCAACACACCCTATCTGCAGGCGCGGGCGTCCCTCGGTGGTCCGAGCGTCTGCGGCGCGCTGCAGCCGTTCGAGATGACGGGCGCCGCCGATGGACGCGTCACCCTGAAACCTGCGGCGATGCTCCGATGCCCCATGGTTCCCGCCGTGGAGCATTGGGTCCAGACCGTGGTGGAGCCGGCAGCGCGGAGGCACTTCGGCGTGCCTCTGGCCGAGATCAGGGTTGCGGCTTCCTACGCCTGCCGGCCGATGAACCATAAGTCCGGCGCGTTCCTTTCCGAGCATGGCCATGCGAACGCGCTCGACGTCGCCGCCTTCGTGCTGGCCGACGGGCGCCGGATCAGCGTGCTGTCGGGGTGGTGGGGCGACCCGCGGGAGCGCGTCTTCCTGCGCGCGGTGCATCGCGGCTCCTGCAATGTGTTCACGACGGTGCTGGGACCCGACTACGACCGGCTGCACCGCGATCACTTCCACCTCGACCTCGCGCGCCGGCAGCACGGCAACGGGCGCGTTTGCAAATGACAGGACGGATGTCGTGCTGCGGTGACGTTCGCCAGGGCGGCCGATCGGTCCTATAATCGCGGCTTCACGATCTGGTGACATTCCGGAGGTCACGGGTGGATCAGGACGCAACACGGACCGGCGAGCTGGAAGTGGCCCTGCCCGAGCGCACCGATGCCAGGCTAGTCTTCATCGGGCGCATCCGGACGCCGTTTGCCACGCGGGACGACTGCCCCCGGCAGGGATCGCTCGAGGGGCCGGTTTGCCGGATCGAGGTCGACGAGCCCTGGCGGCCGGGTCTCAAGGGGCTCGAACGCTATGCGCGCGTCGAGGTCCTCTACTGGATGGATCAGGCCCGCCGTGATCTGGTGCAGCAGAGTCCGAAGTCCGATGCGCAGGCGACCGGCGTGTTCGCGCTGCGCTCGCCGCTGCGGCCCAACCCGATCGCTACGTCGCTGGTGGAACTGGTCGGCATCGAGCCCGCGGCGCTCCTGGTGCGCGGTCTCGACTGCATCGACGGCACGCCGCTGCTCGACATCAAGCCCGACCGCTGCGCCTATACCCCGCCCGCCGCGCTGCGCGCCGGGAAAACCGAAACTGCGGGGATCAAACGGCAGAGCTGGGATTGATCGCGCCGGCGGGCGCGCCGCTCGGCTTGTCAGCGGTTGATCAGCCACAGCACGAGGCTCAGCACGACGCTGACGATCAGCATCGTCGTCAGGGGAATATAAATCCGCAGCCCCTCCCGCTCGATGACGATGTCGCCCGGCAAGCGGCCGAGGCCGAGCCGTTCAGCCGACAGCCAGATGAGACCCATGGCGACGAGGATAATGCCGAGGATGATCAGAAACTTCGCCATCCCGTAGGCCGCCGGATCATAGCCGCACGGCGGGCACCATCATGCCGATCTGGCGCAAATCGGCGACGAACCGGTCGAGCTCCGCCTGCCGGTCTCCTGAATCGCGCAGCCGCAACAACGCCGACGGATGGATCGTGACGAGCATCTGACCGCCACGCGCGGTGTGCAGCGTCTGGCCCCGCGTTTCAGTGATCTTGACCGGCCGGCCGCACAGCGCGCGCGCCGCCGTCGTGCCCATCGCCACGGTCAGCTCCGGCTCGATGATCTCGAGCTCCAGGTCGAGCCACCATCGGCAGCGGTCGATCTCGTAGACGTTGGGTTTTTGATGCAGGCGCCGCTTGCCCACCGTGACGTGCTTGAAGTGCTTCACGGCGTTGGTGACGTACATGCGGTCGCGGCGCAGGCCCGCCATTGCGAGCGCCCGGTCGAGCATGCCGCCAGCGGGGCCGACGAACGGCAGTCCCTTGCGGTCCTCGACATCCCCGGGCTGCTCGCCGACCAGCACGACCGGCGCGGTGGCAGGACCCTGGCCGAAGACGGTCTGTGTCCCGATCGTGTAGAGCGGGCAGCGCTGGCATCCGGCGGCTTCCCGCGCCACGTCATGCAGCGCGGTTTCAGCGTTCGTGGCAAGAGTTGGCACGGCAGGCGCCCTCGGGTTGGCTCGAGTCCCCGTGCCTCAACCCGCGCAGCCTGGGAATGGTTCGCTGCCGGCACGGGCGCGCCGGCAGCATTCAGCGTCAGTTCTTGTCAGCCGTGGCGACGGCGCCTCCCGCGACCAGCCCGTCGATCTCCGCCTCGCTGTAGCCGATCTCGGACAGGACCTCGCGCGTGTGCTGGCCGTGCAGGGGCGCCGGAGCGGCAACCTTGCCAGGTGTCTTGGAGAACTTAACTGGCAGGCCGATCGTCTGCATCTTGCCGGCGACGGGGTGCTCGACCTCCGGCACCATCTCGCGCGCGATGGTCTGCGGGTGGGCGTGCATCTCGCGGATGGACAGCACCGGACCAGCCGGCACGCCGGCCTTTTCCAGGATCTCGAGCCACTCGGCCGTCGTATGCTTCATGAAGTGGGGCGACAGCGCCGCGACGAGCGCGGGCAGGTTCCCCATGCGGGCGGCATTGTCCTTGAACCGCGGGTCGGAGGCGAGCTCCGGATCGTCGAGGAGCGCGATGAACTGCAGCCAGATCTTCTGGTTCGACGCGCCGAGGTTGATCCAGCCATCCTTGGTCTGGAATGCCTGATAGGGCGCGGACAGGGGGTGGGCCGAGCCGAGCGGCCCGGGCGAAACACCGGTCGCGAACGCGATCGCCGACTGCCAGTACGTATGGGTGATGCCGGCCTCGAACAGCGAGGTGTCGACCCGCTGGCCTTCGCCGGTCTTCAGCTTGTGGGCATAAGCCGCGCACACACCCATGGTCGCGATGAGGCCCGCGGTGATGTCCGTAACGGGGGCGCCGACTTTGACCGGAGCGCGGCCGGGACCCTCGCCCGTGATCGCCATCAGTCCCGACATGCCCTGCGCGACGAGATCGAAGCCGCCTTGCTCACCCCACGGACCGCTGCGCCCGAAGCCCGAGATTTCGCAATAGATGAGACCGGGATTGATCGCCTTGAGGTCCTCGTAGCCGAGGCCCAGACGCTGCATGGTGTCGTGGCGGTAGTTCTCGATCAGTACATCGGCCTTGGCCACGAGCCGCTTCAGAACCTCGCGGCCCTCCGGGTTCTTAAGGTCGAGCGCGATGCCGCGCTTGTTGCGGTTCATCATCATGAATGCGGCCGGCTCGCCATTGATGGCGGGAGGCAGCATGCGGCGCGTATCGTCGCCGCCGGCGATCTTCTCGACCTTGATGACCTCGGCACCCATGTCGGCGAGCATCAGGCCACAGACCGGACCTGCCATGACATGGCTGAGGTCGAGTACCCGCATGCCCTTGAGCGGGCCTGTCTTTCCTGTGGTCGTCACGGCGTCTGCTCCGGAAGTGATGTCTTTGAGAAAAGCAATTGAGGCCAGGACCTTATCCGGTCGCGCCGCGATAATCTAGGCCGATGGCGCGCGAAGCTCGAGAGCTTCCGACGGCGGCAGTGGGCTGAGGAAATGCTCGACCATCGCCTCGCTGACGCCTGCCAGCGCCGGCGGATTCCACTTCGGCGACTTGTCCTTGTCGACGAGCAGGGCACGGACGCCTTCGATGAACTCGCCGTGCTCGAAGAGGCGCACGGTCAGGCGAAATTCCACGTTCAGCGCGGCTTCGAGCGAGGGTAGGCTCCTGGCATTGCGGATGGCGGCCAGAGTCAGCTTCAGGGCGAGCGGCGAGCGGCGGTCGAGATCCGCAAGCGTCTTGCGTGCCCAATCGCTGCTCATGCCCGCGAGCGCCTCACGGATCTGCTCGACCGTGTCGAAGCGGAACGCGGCGTCGATCTCGGGCGCGCGTGCGGCGAGATCGGACGGGGGAGGCGGCTGGCTGAAGCGCGCAATGATGTCGTCCACGGGGCCCGCATCCGGTGCGACGAGCGCGTCGGCGAGCGCGGCCAGCTGCGATGACGGCACGAAGGCATCGGCAAAGCGCGCGTGGATCGTTCCGGCGCCGCGCATCCTCTCGCCGACGAGGCCGAGATAGATGCCTGTTTCCCCGGGCGCGTGGGCCAGCAGCCATGTGCCGCCGACGTCGGGGATGAGGCCAATTCCCGTCTCGGGCATCGCGAGCTGGCTGCGCTCGGTCACGATCCGGTGGCTGGCATGGCCGGAGAGCCCGATGCCGCCACCCATGACGATGCCGTCCATGAAGGCGACGTAGGGCTTCGGGTAACGGCCGATGCAGGCATTGAGCCGGTATTCGTCCGCCCAGAACCTGCGAGCGAGGCCGGATCCTTGCGGTGCGCTGTCGTACATGGCGCGGACGTCGCCGCCCGCGCACAGCGCCCGGTCGCCGGCTCCGTCGAGGATCACGAGGGCCACGTCCGGGTCGCGCTCCCAGTCATCGAGGGCGCGCTGGATTTCACCGACCATCGGGTACGTGAGCGCGTTGAGCGCCTGCGGGCGGTTCATCGTGATGCGACCGGCGCGGCCTTCGCGCCGGATGATGACGTCGTTCGACCGGCGGTCAGGCATGATGAACCCTCAGGAGTGAGCCCAGGCGAAAGCGGCGAGGGAGCTGAGCCCCAGCACGATCAGCGGATAATGGCGGAAGGCGTATGATCTGAACCTGGCCCGGGTCAGATGCTGTGTTGCCGGGCGGGTCGGATCGACCGTGTGCAGCACGGTGCCGGCGGGCAGGATGGCATCGAAGGTGTAGCAGATCGCGCCGATCATGAGACCCGCGCCGACCTGCCAGCGATCATCCTGGAGGTAGGCGGAGGCAGCGAGCGCTGCGACGACCGAAACCGCCGCGGGCCAGATGAAACGCCGGTGGATGCGGTTGCACCGGGCGCTCCATTCGGCGCCTCGTGGGAGGGGACGGGACCCGGCATTCGCCAGGCGCTCGGCAACGGCCACGTCGATGGCGTAAACGGTGAGATAGGCCGCACCAAACAACATGCACGCCTCGAGAACCGTGCTCACCACGTCATCACACTCCACGCCTTTGCTGATTTCGACGCGGGCACCCCCAGGCTGACGGCACCGCTCGCGTTTTGTTCGCGATTTTGCGCCCGAAAACAAGGCAAGACGTTGCCGCAGCGGCGTTTCTGGGGTGCTGTGCGGTGTCTGGCGTGGTGCGCGCTACGCGATCCGCCAGTGTCAGCCACGATTGCCGCCGAGTACCTTGCGCGAGATGACGACACGCATGATCTCGTTCGTTCCCTCGAGGATCTGGTGGACGCGGAGATCGCGGACGAGCTTTTCGAGGCCGTATTCCTTCAGATACCCGTAGCCGCCGTGGAGCTGCAGTGCCTGATTGACGATCTCAAAGCCGAGGTCTGTCGCGTAGCGCTTGGCCATGGCGGAGAACATGGCGGCCTGCGGATCGGCGCGGTCAAGCGCATCGGCGGCTCGGTAGATCATCAGCCGGGCGGCTTCGAGGTCCGTTGCCATGTCGGCGATCTTGAACTGCAGGGCCTGGAAGTCGGCGAGATTGCGGCCGAACGCCTGCCGCTCGTGCATATAGGTCCGGGCCTTGTCGAGCGCCGCCCAGGCAGCCCCGAGAGAGCAGGCGCCGATGTTGATGCGGCCGCCGTCGAGGCCGGTCATCGCGTATTTGAAGCCCTGGCCCTCGCCGCCGACGAGATGGGACGCTGGCACCGCGACGTTCTCCAGGATCACCTGCCGCGTCGGCTGTGCATTCCAGCCCATCTTGCGCTCGTTGGCGCCGAAGGAGAGCCCGGGCGTGTCCTTCAGCACGGCAAAGGCCGAGATGCCGCCTGCGCCCTCGCCCCCGGTGCGGGCGACGATGAGGTAGAAGTCCGTCGCCCCGGCGCCGGAAATAAACTGCTTGGTGCCGTTGAGCACGTAGGTGTCGCCATTGCGCTCGGCGCGGGTCGCAAGCGCCGCGGCATCCGAGCCGACCCCAGGCTCGGT
>JAEZHL010000119.1 GCA_023416575.1 Pseudomonadota bacterium | reverse complement strand
CCTGCCTTCAGGCTTTCGAGCTGCGCGGTGCGATCGCGGTAGTATTCGTAGCGCACCTCATCGAAGTTGTAGCGGCCGCGGTTGACCGGCAAGTCGCGCGCCCAGTAATCCTGCCGCCGCTTGAAGGTCGTGAAGGTGCCCTGCTTGAATTCGGAAATCTGATAGGGCCCGGAGCCCAGCGGCGGCTCGAGTGTCGTCGCCTCGAAATCGCGGGTCGCATAGTAGGCTTTCGAGAGCACCGGTAGGGTCGCCACGGTCAACGGCAGATCGCGCAGGTCCTCACCCTGGAAAACGTAGCGGACGCGGTGAGGATCGAGGACCTCGGCGCGGGTGACATCGCGCAAGGCCATGCGGTAGTGCGGATGGCCCTTGGTTTTCAAAGTGTCGAAGGAAAACGCGACGTCCTCGGCTGTCACCGGAGAGCCGTCGGCGAACTTCGCCTCGGGCCGCAGCTCGAACGTCACAGAGCGGCGATCTGGCGCCACCGTGGCCGACTTCGCAAGCAGCCCATAGACCGCGTCCGGCTCATCGGCCGCCCGCACCATTAGGCTATCGAACAGCAGCTCCAGCCCCTGCGCGGAATCCCCCCGCAGGATGAATGGATTGAAGCTGTCGAACGTGATACGCGCCGCCACCCCGACCTGCGACAGCCGCCCGCCCTTCGGAGCATCCGGATTCACGTACTCGAAGTGCTGGAAATCCGGCTTGTATTTCAGATCGCCAAAGGCCGAGAGCCCGTGGCTCGCTCCCTCGTTCGCGAAAGCGGGAATGCTGGCGGTGACCTGGAGGCTGCCGATCAAGCCTGCAGCCAACCCTCCCAAGAGCGCGGAGAGCGCACGCCGACTCATCGGCCGCGCTCCGCATTGAGCTTCTGCTGGGCGGCCTTGTCGATCCACCAGACGCGCATGAAGGCGACATCCTGTTCCGGCAGTTTCTCTGGCCTTCCGAACATATCCCAAACGGCGATCCTGTCGTAGGGAGAATGCCAATTCGGAATGACGTAGAAATTCCACAGCAACACCCGGTCGAGCGCCCGCGTCGCAGCGACGAGATCTTCGCGATTTTGTGCGAAGATGATCTTGTCGATCAACTTGTCGATGGCCGGATTCTTGATGCCGATCGTGTTCTGGCTGCCATCGGTGTCGGCAGCTGCCGAGCCCCAGTAGTTGCGCTGCTCGTTGCCCGGCGAGTTCGACTGGCCGAATGAATCGACGATGATGTCGAAGTCGAACGTATCGACGCGGCGCTGATACTGCGACGTGTCGACGATCCGCACGGTGGCGTCGATGCCGAGCCGCTCGAGGTTTTTCTTGAACGGCAGCACCACACGCTCGAAATCCGGCTGCACCAGCAGGAACTCCACGGCGAGCTGCTCGCCAGCCGCGTTGGTCAGCTTGCCGCCCTTCTGGGTCCAGCCGGCTTCGCCGAGGAGCCGCATGGCCTGCCGGAGATTGTTGCGCTGCTCCTCAGAGGTGGCGTTGACCGGGTTCTTCCACTCGGTAGTGAAAACCTCGGCCGGCACCTCCTTCTCGACCTCCTTCAGGAACTCGAGCTCCCGCCCGGTCGGCAGGCCCGTTGCCTGCAATTCGGAGTTGCCGAAGAAACTCTGCGAGCGCCGGTATTGGTCGAAAAACAGGTTCTTATTCATCCACTCGAAGTCGAACGCCAGATTGAAGGCCCGGCGCACCCGCGGATCCTGGAACTGCTTACGGCGGAGATTCATCACGAATCCCTGCATTCCCGTCACGCGCCGGATGTCGAACTCCTCCTTCTTGACGAGGCCACGCCGGACCGCGTCGAAGTCGTAGGAGGTCGCCCAGTTCTTCGCGTTCGATTCACGCCAGAAATCGATGATTCCCGTCTTGAACGCCTCGAACGCCGGTACCTGGTCGCGGAAGTAGGTGAACGACAGCTCGTCGAAGTTCCACTGCCCCTTGGACACGGGCAGGTCCTTCGCCCACCAGTCGGCGACCCGCTCGTAGACGATGCTGCGGCCGGGGTCGACCGACTTGATTCGGTAGGGGCCGGAGCCGAGAGGCACCTCGAGCCCGCTGCGGGACAGATCCCGCTGCTCGCCATTGGGGCCCTTGGCTTCCCAGAAGTGCTTCGGCAGCACCGGCAGCTGGCCGACGATCTGCGGCAGCTCGCGGTTGCCCGTTTGGTCGAAGGTGAAGGTCACCTGGTGCTCGCCCGTCTTCTCGGCGCGGACGACGTTCCGATAGTACGCGTTGTAGTGGGGATGCGACTTCTTCAGGGCCTCGAGGGAGAAGATCACGTCCTCGGGCTTGATCGGAGTTCCGTCGTGGAACCGCGCCTCGGGCCTCAGCCCGAACGTCGCACGCGCGTAGTCATCCGGATAGGAGACCCACTCCGCGACGAGGCCGTACTCGGCCGATGGCTCGTCCGGGCTCGACGCCATCAACGTGTCGTAGATCAGGCCGAGCCCGAGAGCCGGGCTGCCGCGGACCGAGAAGCCGTTCAGGCTGTCGAACGAGCCCATGGCCCATTGGCGCACGGTGCCGCCTTTCGGCGCGTCCGGGTTCACCCAATCGAAATGCTTGAAATCAGGGGCGAACCTCGGCTCGCCAACGAGGGACAGCGCGTGATGCCGCGTCTCTGATTCTGCCTTGAGATCTGCGGGAGCAATATTGAGCGCCAGCGCCGAAATCGCGATGGCCAGCAATCCCTTACCTATATTGACGCTTCTGCGCCCAAAGCGTGCGTGCACTCGATACTCCTCGTTGGTGTCGGGCTTCAGCCGACCGGCCAGTCCCGCGCGCCGGAAAAAATGGGGGCTTCATCACCAGGAAGCAACAATTATGGCCATATAGCAACAAAGACGACCCCGCCAACTCAATGGCGAGGTCGCACCCTCATGCAAAATTGCGTTACTGCGCCGGCCCGTCAGGCGCCCCGAACCCTGCGGCACGGGGCAAATCCGGGCTTCCGGCTGCCGCTCACTGCGGCAGGGGCGCCGGATTGTCGCTCAGGCTGCGCAGGTAGGCCAGCAGGTCCGCAAGCTCTGCGTTATCCTTGATGCCGGCGAACGCCATCTTGTTGCCGGGCGCGTAGTTCCGCGGGTTGTGGATGAAGTTGGCCAGGTTTTCGTACGTCCACTCGCCGCCCTTGGATTTGAGGGCCGCCGAGTAGTTGTAGCCCTCGTGCGATGCCTTCGGCCGATTGACGATACCCCACAGGTTGGGACCGGTCGCGTTCTTACCGCCCTTGTCCGGGGTGTGGCAGGTCGCGCAGCGCTTGAATGCCGCCTGCCCGTTGTCGGCGCTGGCCTTCTGCAACAGACCGGAGATGGCGCCGAAGTCCACGCCCGCGGCAGCCGCTGGCGCACCAGCCTCAGCGGTGGTCGTCTGGACCGGCAGCTCGTAGCCCGGCTTCACCGGCTTCTGGCTCATCTGAATTTCGACGAACGTAGCCGTGCCGAAAATGAGGAGAAGCGCCGCGAGCACAGCTCCAGCGATCTTGTTCAACTCCCAGGTATCCATAGAACCCCAGCCCTCCGCCCGTAGCTCGCGATCGCTGATTAGTCGTGCCTTGACCGGCGGCCGACTATAGAAAGTCTCTTTCTTCATGCAACTGGGCTGGCTATGCGATCCAGCGGCCAAGCCCGAGACCAATTGTCACCGTCGCGGACATCGCTCTCGAAAGGCGCATCACATGAACGGCACGCTCGTTATCATCCCGGCACGGATGCAGGCAACCCGCCTGCCCGGCAAGCCACTGGCTGACATCCATGGCAAGCCCATGATCGTCCATGTCTGGGAGCGCGCCAGGGCCGCCGATGTCGGTCGCGTCGTCGTGGCGACCGACTCCGATGAGATCATGGCCGCCATTCACGCCGCCGGCGGAGAGGTGGTGAAGACGCGGGCCGATCACCCGACCGGCTCCGACCGTGTCTTCGAAGCGGTGCAGCATCTCGATCCGGATGGCGGCGCCGACGTCATCGTCAACCTGCAAGGCGACCTGCCGACGCTCGAGCCGCACCTCGTGCGCGCATGCCTCGCGCCGATGGCGGCCCCGGGACCGGACATCGCGACGCTGGCCGCCGAGATCACCGACCCTGAGGAGAAGGTCACACCGAGTGTCGTCAAAGTGGTCGGCACGCCGATCGGCGATGAATCGGCCCGCCGCCTGCGGGCCCTCTATTTCACGCGCGCGACCGCGCCCACGGGCGAGGGCCCGCTCTACCATCACATCGGCCTCTATACGTACCGGCGCGCTGCTCTTGAGCGGTTTGTGACCCTGCCGCCCGCGCCGCTCGAAAAACGCGAAAAGCTGGAGCAGCTGCGGGCTTTGGAAAACGGCATGCGTATCGACGTCGCGCTCGTTGACACTGTTCCACTCGGTGTCGATACTCCGGCCGATCTGGAGAGGGCTCGCCGACTGCTCGCGCCTTCACGCCCAGTCCAGCGTTGAGCTTCCCCGTCCTCCCATAGCCAATCCGACGAGCAACATGCCTCAATCCAGGACGAAGCCGACCGCCGGCACCAGCCGGTCCCGCACCCGCTCGGCCGCTGAGAGCCGCCCCTTATCGCACCGCATTTCCTATCAGGGTGAGCCCGGGGCGAATTCGCATATGGCCTGCACCGAGGTCTTTCCGGAGCTCGAGCCCCTGGCCTGCCCGACCTTCGAGGACGCGCTCGCAGCCGTGAAGTCGGGCGATGCCCGGTATGCGATGATCCCGATCGAGAACTCGGTCGCCGGTCGGGTCGCGGACATCCACCATCTGCTGCCCAACGCGCAGCTCTTCATCATTGGCGAGCACTTCCTGCGCGTGCGCCATCAGCTCATGGCCCTTCCGGACGCGAGCCTGGAAACCATCAAGACCGTGATGAGTCACACGCAGGCACTCGGCCAGTGCCGCAACACCCTGCGGCGGCTCGGCCTCAAGCCGGTTCCTGAGGCCGACACGGCAGGATCGGCCCGGCTCGTGAGCGAGCAGAAGGACCTGAGCCAGGCCGCCATCGCCTCCTCGCTCGCCGCCGAGATCTACGGGCTAAAAATTCTCAAGAGCGATATCGAGGACGAGGCCCACAACACGACCCGGTTCGTCATTCTCGCCCCGGAGCCCGACGATGCCGACCCCGGCCAGGGGCCGTTCGTGACGACGTTCCTGTTCCGTGTCAGGAACGTCCCGGCAGCCCTCTACAAGGCGCTCGGTGGCTTCGCGACCAACGGCGTCAACATGACCAAGCTGGAGTCGTATCAGCTCGACGGTGCATTCACCGCGACGATGTTCTACGCCGACATCGTGGGTCATCCCGCTGACCGGCCCGTGCGGCTCGCAATGGAGGAGCTGTCGTTCTTCTCCTCCGAGCTCACCGTGCTCGGCACCTATCGCGCGAGCCCATACCGCGCGCTGGTGAAGCAGCAGCGCCAGGACTGAGCCGTTTCATCGCCTTTAGAATAAGTTGCAATCAGGAGAAGGACCCATGAAGCTCAAGGACAAGGTCGCGATCGTCACTGGCGCAGCATCGGGATTCGGCAAGGCTATTGCTGAAACCTACGCGCAGGAAGGCGCCAAGGTGATGGTTGCCGATCTCAACGGCCCGGGCGCGCGCGATGTCGCCCAAGCCATCGGCGCCAACGCGGCGCACATCGCCTGCGACGTCTCCAAGAAGGCGGACGTCGATGCGATGGTCGCTGAGACGGTGAAGGCGTTCGGCGGCCTCGACATCATGGTCAACAATGCCGGCTACACGCACAAGAACCAGTCGCTGATGAACGTCGGCGAAGAAGAGTTCGACCGGATCTTCGCCGTCAACGTCAAGGCGATCTATCTGGCGACGATGGCGTGCGTGCCGGAAATGGAGAAGCGTGGCGGCGGCGTCATCATCAATACGGCTTCGACCGCTGGCGTCCGGCCGCGTCCGGGTCTCACCTGGTACAACGGCTCGAAGGGCGCCGCGATCCTGCTCACGAAGTCCATGGCGGTTGAGCTGGCGCCGAAGAAGATCCGCGTCAACGCCATCAACCCCGTGATCGGTGAGACGGGCATGCTGGAGCTGTTCATGGGCATGCCCGACACGCCGGAGAACCGGACGAAGTTCCTCGCCACGATCCCGCTCGGGCGCATGTCGCGGCCGGCCGATATCGCCAACGCCGCCCTGTTCTTCGCCGACCCCGCGTCCGAGTTCATCACCGGCGTGGCGATGGAAGTCGACGGCGGCCGGTGCATCTGATCGCAGCTGACGCGACCGACTGACCAGGACGCAAATGCAGTCTGGCCGCACATGCAGCCAGACTGCCCTGCCCTCGCCCTCTTTATCCGCGCTGAGGCGAGGGCGCCCGGAGCGCCGGCTCTGCTGCCCCCGGAACGCGCCCACCGCGGCGCAACCATCTCTCGCCGATGTTGAGCAGGATCGGCGCGGCGATGAAGATCGACGAGCTCGTCGCCAGGACGAGGCCGAACAGCAGCGTCAGCGCGAATTCACGCAGCGCCGGCCCGCCGAACAGCGCCAGCGGCACGATCGACAGGAACAGCGCGATCGACGTCCCGATCGTGCGTGACAGCGTCTCGTTGATGCTGCGGTCGATGATCTCGCGCAGCGACAACTTCCTGTACCGCACGAGGTTCTCGCGCACCCGGTCGTAGACGACGACCTTGTCGTTGATCGAGAAACCCATGATGGTCAGGATGGCCGCGATCGTCGTGAGGTTGAACTCGAAGCCGGTCAGCGCCAGGAACCCGACCGTTTTCGTCAGGTCCAGGAACATGGTCACGATCGCGCCGACCGCGAATGGCCACTCGAAGCGGAACGTGATGTAGCCGAACATCGCGATGGCAGCGAGGCCGAGTGCCCACAGGCCATCGTTCAGGAGCTCGGCGCCGACCGACGGACCGACGACCTCCACCCGCCGGATCTCCGCGCCGGGAGCCGCCCTCTCCACAGCCTCCCTTGCAGTCCGTAACGCCGCCTGCTGCTCGCTCGGCGTGCCCTTCGGATGCTCGAAGCGGATCAGCACGTCATCGTCCGAGCCGAAGCGCTGCACCTGCGCCGGGCCGACGCCTGCGGCCCCCAGCGCGCTCTGAAGCGCAGGGGCATCCGCTGGCGTCGGCGTCTTCGCCTCGATCACGACACCACCCGCGAAATCGACGCCCATCCTGAGGCCCGGGTAGACGGCGAGACAGAGCGCGGCAATGCTGATCAAGGCCGACACGACCAGCCCCGAATACCGCGCGCGCATGAACTTGATCGCGGTGTGATCGGGGAAGTAGCGCAGGCGCGTGCCGATCGTCAGCGACTTGGGTCGCGTCCGTCGCAGCCATGTCGCCGTGAGGAGACGCACGAGCACGATCGCCGTGAACACCGACACGACGATGCCGAGACTGATCGTGACCGCAAATCCGCGGATCGCGCCGACACCGACGACGAACAGGATGAACATCTTGATCAGCGTCGTGAGGTTGGCGTCCATGATCGTCGTGTAGGCCCGGCGATAGCCAGCCTCGATCGAGGCGATCACGCCGTTGCGCTTGCCGAGCTCCTCCCGTGTTCGCTCGTTGATCAGGATGTTGGCATCCACGGCCATCCCGAGCGCGAGCAGGATACCGGCGATGCCGGGCAGCGTCAGGGTTGCGCCCATGATGGACAGGACGGCAATGGTCAGCGCCAGGTTGACGATGACGGCCACCGTCGCGAACAGGCCGAACCGGCCGTAGGTCGCGATCATGTACGCGATGACGAGGGTCAGGCCGGCGAGGATCGAATAAAGACCGGAGCGGATGGCGTCGGCGCCGAGGCTCGGGCCGATGGTCTGCTCCTCGACGATGGTGAGCGGCGCGGGAAGTGCACCGGCGCGCAGGAGCACCGCGAGGTCGTTCGCCTGCTCGA
>JAEZHL010000138.1 GCA_023416575.1 Pseudomonadota bacterium | reverse complement strand
ATAAAGGCGCGCCGCAATGCTGAGCTGCTCGCCGCCTTCCGAGAGAGCCGGCCGGATATCCTTCTGATCGAGGCGTTCCCCTTCGGTCGCCGGCAGATGCGCTTCGAGCTGATGCCGCTACTGGAATCTGCTCGCCAGACTTCGCCGAGGCCGCGGATCGTCGCCTCGGTTCGAGATATCCTGCAGGAGTCAGCCAGGCCGGAGCGCGCGCGGGAAACCGTCGCGGTGCTACGATCATATTTCGATCGCATCATCGTGCACGGCGATCATCGGCTTGTGACGCTCGTTGCAACGTTCCCTCTCGCTGCCGAGATCGCGGATATCACGTCTTACTCCGGCATCGTCGCCAATTCTCCAGTGGTGCTGAAGGAGGGTGTCGCTCCTGTCGCTGATGTGATCGTCTCGGCTGGGGGCGGCGCAGTCGGGCGCCGGCTCATCGACGCGGCCATTCTCGCCAAGCCAATGACGTCACTCGCTTCAGGTCGCTGGCTGGTGTTGGCCGGGCCCAATGCTCCAGCATCCGACTTCGCGCGGATGCGAGAGGAGGGCAGAAAGCGTGGAATCGTCGTCGAGCGTTTCCTGCCCGACCTGCCGGCCGCGCTCGCGGGCGCGAAGCTGTCCATTTCCCAGGCGGGTTACAATACAGTCGCTGACCTTCTGGTGGCGCGATGCAAGGCCGTCCTGATTCCATTCGCACAAGGTGGCGAAACCGAGCAGAGCCGGCGGGCCGAATTGCTAGAGCAGCGCGGGTACGGTGTGACCTTGGCCGAAGAGTGCCTGACGGCCGAATCTCTTGCTGTTGCGGCGGATAGAGCTCTTGCTCTCCCGAAACCGGACGTATCGCTGGACATCGATGGAGCCACACGAACCGCGCGCATCCTGTCCGATTTGCTTGCGAGGCGGTGACTGCGACTAGAGCGATTAGTTGGTAATTTCGAGCAGTTCGGCGCGCAGCGACGGTCAGATGCCGAGTTACATTCGCCAGCTCAAGTCGAGCGTTCGGTTATCTCAGAAATTCTCGACCCCACTCACCGCGTAAGTATCTGGGGCCTAAGCAACAATATTGCGCGAAGTCCCCTTGACTGGTCGCGACACTCTATGAATATGGCGCCCGATGAAACAATTGGGGCGGCAACCAGCCGTGCCCGAGGTGAGGGGAAGACGGCCGATCGTTTCGGTCGATCAAGGAGGTCTATATGCACCGCACTACTCCGGTGACGCGCCGTACTGCGCTTATGGTTGGCGTCGGCGCATCGCTCGCGACGGTCATCCGCCCAGCTCGCGCAGCGCTCGAATTCCGGCTGACGCACCCGGCCGACACGGCCCATCCGGTGCATATCGAAGCCGAGAAGATGGTCCAGCGCATTGCGGAGCGGACCAAGGGCGAGGTGAAGATCACCATCTTCCCGAACAACACGCTCGGCTCTCCCGTCGAGACCGCGCAGCAGACCCGCCTTGGCGCGATCGATTTCATTCTGTTGAATCCCGCCAACATCGAGTCGATGTCGAAGACCATCGGCGTGATCAACATCCCCTATCAGTTCGATGATTACGCTCACGCCCATCGCACGCTCGATGCGACCGCGCGGGATTGGCTGGCACAGCAGCTCAAGACGGCTGGTTTCCAGTGGATCGCCAACTTCGAGTGGGGCTTCCGCGCTCTCTCCAACAGCCGGCGCGCCGTCAACAGCCCGGACGACGTCAAGGGCCTGAAGGTTCGTGTCCCACCGGAGCTCGCCATCAAGGCCGCCTTCGAGGCGCTCGGGGCCAGCACGCAGACCGTGGCGTTCCAGGAAGTTTACCTTGCCCTCGCCAACAAGACCGTCGACGCACAGGATAATCCTGTCGCAACGACATACGCCGCCAAGTTCTTCGAGGTTCAGAGCCACGTCGCGCTGACGAAGCACATCTATGCCACGATCATGCTCGCCGGCAATCCGCGCTCCTGGGGCCGCTTGAACGACGAGCAGCGGGCGATCGTGACGGAGGAGGCGATGGCCGCCGGTGCCGCCGCGCGCAAGGGCGTCCAGGAAAAGGAAGAATGGTTCCTCGGCGAGATGGAGAAGGCCGGTGTCGCCATCACCCGTCCTGCCGTCGCGCCGTTCCGCGACAAGATGGGCCCGGCCTATGATCAATTGAAGAAGGCGCTGGGCGAGGAGACCTGGAATACCTGGGCTGAGCTCGTCAAGAAGGCGCGCGCAGGCTAGTCGCGGCTCAACTTGCAGTGGCGGGGCGTGTCATGCGCCCCGCTTTGTCGTCCTCGAGCACGAGATAGCGCCCCGAATGTTCGTCGCTGGAATTCTGATCGCTCTTTGTGCCTTGATCCTGTTGGGCACGCCGATCGCAGTTGCGCTCGGCATCGTCGCCATCGGGACCATGTGGATCGCAGTTGGCCCTGAGTTGCTGGCGATCTTCGTACAGCGTCTCTATGCCGGGACGACGTCGTTCCCGCTTCTCGCAATTCCGTTCTTCGTGCTCGCCGGCAATCTGATGAATACCGGTGGCATGACCCACCGCATTTTCAACGTCGCGCATATCATCGTCGGCAAGATCCGCGGCGGTCTCGGGCACGTCAACGTGCTCGCCAGCATGCTGTTTGCCGGTATGTCGGGCTCGGCCGTGGCCGATGCCGCCGGTCTGGGCGTGGTCGAAATCAAGGCCATGAAAGAAGCGGGCTACACCCCCCGGTTCGCGGCCACATTGACGGCGGTCTCCTCGACCATCGGTCCGATCATCCCGCCCAGCATTCCGTTCGTGATCTACGGCAGTCTCGCCAACGTCTCGGTCGGCGCGCTCTTCCTGGCGGGGATCGTGCCGGGTGTCCTGATGGGCCTCGGGCTCATGATCGTCGTCGCGCTGGTCGCGAAGCGCCAGAATCTCCCGATGGGTGAAGCGCGCCCGCCGTTGCCGGTAGCATCGCGTATCGTTGGCGCGGCGCTGCCGTCGCTGGCCATGCCGCCATTGGTGCTCGGCGGCATCTTCGCGGGCTTTGTGACGCCGACGGAAGCGGCTGTCGTGGCGGCAGGGTACGCCTTTCTGCTCGGCAAGTTCTGGTACCGCGAGCTGAACTATGCTCACCTGCCTGACATCCTCTGGGAGTCGGGGCGGCAGACGGTGCAGGTGATGTTCATCATCGC
>JAEZHL010000048.1 GCA_023416575.1 Pseudomonadota bacterium | reverse complement strand
CCGCAGCGCTATATCGCCTACCTGGAGGCGCACATCGAGCAGGGGGATTGGCTGGAGGCCCATGACCTCAGGATCGGGATCGTCACCAGCATCGTCGGCATCTGGCAGTACCAGGTGAGCTTCGAGGGTGTGCAGAACCATGCCGGAACCACGCGCATGGCGATCCGCAAGGATGCCGGCGTGGCACTCACCCGGCTCTGCTGCGAGATCGAGCGCCACTTTCCCGAGGTTGCCGGCGCGCGCAGCGTTTGGACCACGGGACGCATCACGCTCTACCCGGGCGCTCAGAGCGTCATACCCGGGCGCGCGGAGATGCTGTTCCAGATCCGGGATGCCGATCCGGAGGTCCTGCGGCGGATGGAGCGCGCTCTGTTCGATCTGGTGGCAGCAGCTGACGAAGCGGGGCCGTGCCGGGTCTCGGTCGAGACGTTACGCAAGAGCACACCGGCGGTGATGAATCCGCGCGTCCAGGCCGCCCTCGAGACGGCGGCGGAGCGGCACGCGCCTGGCCGGCATACGCGCATGCCGAGCGGGGCCGGGCACGACGCGCAAATCTTCTCCGGCCACATGCCGGCGGGGATGATGTTCGTGCCCTCGATCGGCGGCATCTCGCACCATTGGAGCGAGGATACCAAGGAGGAGGACATCATCACCGGCGCGCAGGTGTTCACCGACGCCGTCGCGGAGTTGCTGCGCGGTTAGCAGCCGCGTGAGTGCTGCCGCTACTCGGCAGCACTCTGTTGCACGGGCTCCGTTGCGAGCCAGCGATTGACATCGTCGAGCGCACGGACGGCGATCGTCCGCTTCTTGGCGCGGCCGCGTTCCTTGCCCTTGAGGCGTGGTCCATCCGTCGCCAGCTCCGGCTCGGGGAACAGGCCGAAATTGATGTTCATCGGCTGGAACGAACGCGGTCCGGCTTCGATACGGTCTTCCAGGTGGCCGCCCGTGATGTGATTGAGCAAAGCTCCGAATGCCGTCGTTTGCGGCGGTGGTGACGGTGTGCATCCGAGCCGCTCAGCGGCCGCGAACCGGCCTGCCAGCAGTCCGATCGCAGCGCTTTCGACGTAGCCCTCGACACCCGTGACCTGCCCCGCAAAGCGCAGCCGCGGCGCGGCCTTCAGCCTGAGGCTGCCATCCAGCAGGCGGGGGCTGTTCAGGAACGTATTGCGATGCAGGCCACCGAGCCGTGCGAACTCGGCGTTCTCCAGCCCCGGGATCATGCGGAAGATCCGGGTCTGCTCGCCATGCTTCAGTTTGGTCTGGAAGCCGACCATGTTCCAAAGTGTGCCGAGCGCGTTGTCCTGCCGGAGTTGCACCACGGCGTAGGGGCGCACGTCACCCTTGTGCGGGTTGGAAAGGCCGACCGGCTTCATGGGCCCGAACCGCAGCGTGTCGCGACCGCGCTCGGCCATCACCTCGATCGGCAGGCAGCCGTCGAAATAGGGCGTGTTCGTTTCCCACTCCTTGAACGAGGTCTTCTCGCCCCCGAGCAGGGCATCGATGAACCGCTCGTACTGGTCCTTGTTCATCGGGCAGTTGATGTAGTCGGCGCCGGTGCCGGCGGGACCGGGCTTGTCGTAGCGCGACTGCTTCCAGGCGACCGTCATGTCGATCGT
This sequence comes from Pseudomonadota bacterium, assembly GCA_023416575.1. Lineage (GTDB taxonomy): Bacteria > Pseudomonadota > Alphaproteobacteria > Rhizobiales > Hyphomicrobiaceae > ZC4RG25. Next base: position 4,593 of record JAEZHL010000048.1, on the reverse strand, counting down.
GTCGTGATGGACGATGGGGGCGATGGCATCGAAGAACGCGAGAGCGTCCTCGCCCGTGAGCCCGAGGATGGCTTGGCTGAGCGCCGGCGATGTGAGCGGTCCCGTGGCGATGATCACGTTGTCCCAGTCGGCGGGCGGTAGTCCGGCGATCTCGCCCCGCTCGATCCGCACCAGGGGCGAAGCGACCAATCGCGCCGTCACCTCGGCCGAGAAGCCGTCACGGTCGACGGCCAGCGCGCCGCCAGCGGGCAGCTTGTGCCGGTCTCCCGCGGCCATGATGAGCGAGCCGGCGCGCCGCATCTCCTCGTGCAGCAGCCCGACCGCGTTCGTCTCCCAGTCGTCGGAACGGAACGAGTTCGAGCACACGAGCTCGGCGAGGCCGTCCGTCTTGTGCGCCTCGGTGCCGCGCACCGGCCGCATCTCGTGAAGGACGACCGGGATGCCGGCGCGCGCGATCTGCCAAGCGGCTTCCGAACCGGCAAGTCCGCCGCCAATCACATGGATAGGCTCGACTGTGGCCATGGTGCTCCAACCTACTGGAAAAGCTGCACTCTCTCGATACACTGGGTGTTTTAGTACGAATCGCTGAGTAAGTAAGGGCACGTGGCGCTGGCCTGAGCATAAGCTGCCGCGACGGATCGAAGCTCAAGTTGGGGGCAGGGATATGCTCAAACGGTGGGTCTGGCTCGGGCCCTCGCTCGCCTTGCTTGGTGGCTGCTCATATGAGCACGCGCTCGGTGTGGACCACTACTCGGTTTTCAACGTCGCCCCGCCCAGTAACACGACCGTTACCGTCTGCCACGCCTACGGTTGCCGCAAGCAGTCGCGATTCACGTTCACGGCGGCCGATATGGCTGAGATCAAGAAGCTGATGGAGAAGACCCGGAAGGCGGATACGCCGGCCGAGGAACGGCGCGCGGTCGCCTACGCCATCGGCTGGATGGAACGGCGTGTAGGGGACAAGATCGGCACCTCGCAGGATCGCGCGGGCATGGATTTCGCCGGATCCGGCGATCCGACGCAGCAGGATTGCGTCGACGAGGCGACCAATTCGACGAGCTATCTGACGGTGCTGCAGAACGAGAAGCTGCTGCGGCATCATACTGTCGGCAAGCCGTTCGCGAAGGAAAACTACCTGCGCGGCATCGCCGGCTGGACACATTGGACCGCCACGCTGCACGAGAACGAAGGCGGCACGCGCTGGGCCGTCGATAGCTGGATCTACGCTAACGGTGAGAACCCGGCCATCGTCGAGTCGGAGAAGTGGTACATCGCGTCGCTGGACGAGCTGCCGAAAGCCACGCGCTGAGCGCTTGACTTGGCCGTAGGCGTTTGATGAACCTGCCTCCCGCGGGCGATATCGCCAGTTATCGGGCAGGGGCGCAGACATGGTGCAGGGCGTAGCAGTCGTCACGGGCGGCGCAAGTGGAATCGGCGAGGCAGCGGCACGGAGACTGGCCGAGGTTGGCCATCCGGTGGCGCTGGTGGATCTCAACGCCGAACGCGGCGCGGCCATCGCGGCGGATATAGCCAGGAGCGGGGTTGCGGCGCGCTTCTACTCCTGCGATGTGGCCGATCCGGCGGCGGTCGACGACGTCGCGGCCTTGATCGAGCGGGAGATGGGCCCGGTCGGTATCCTGGTGACGGCGGCGGGTCTGCTGCACAGCGCGGACACGCTGCTCGACATCGATCTCGCATCCCATGACCGGCTCTGGCGGGTGAACTACCACGGCACTGTGCACGCGTGCCGGTCCTTCGGCCGTGCCATGTCGGAGCGACGCAAGGGCGCGATTGTGACCATCGGCTCGATCAACAGCCTCGCTGCCCTGCCGCTTCCGGCCTATGGGCCGAGCAAGGCCGCCATCATGCGGCTGACCGAGATCCTTGCCGTCGAGCTCGGCCGGCACGGCATTCGCGTGAACAGTGTCGGGCCGACATACACGTTAAGTCCGGGTCTGAAGGCGAAGATCGACGCCGGCGAGCGCGACGTCGGTGCCATCAAGAGTGTGCACGCCCTGGATATGCTGGTCGAGCCGCGGCATATCGCCGATTCCATCGCCTTCCTGTGCTCGGATCAAGCCGCCGCGATCACTGGCATTCTGCTGCCCGTGGACGCCGGCTACCTGGCGGCAGTGACCTATCGCACCTACGCCGGCGGGGTGCCGTGGTGAGAGGGGGGGCGTGCCCCTGGCGGCGAGCCGCGAAGGACACGTTCGGCACCAGACTTTCGAGGGATGCGACCTCTCATGAGGTCTCGTCTTTGCCCCTCATTTGTCCTATCACCACCAGCGTCAGGGCTGGCCGATCAAGGTTAACTTGCCGACTGGTCTCAGAGTTTCTGGAGCGATATTGATGGATCAGGTGCGCGCGACCGGTTGGGGCGGGCGCATCCCGCGGCGCGCCGGAAGCGTACCGACACAAACAATGTAGCTTGGGCGTGGCGTTCGAGCCGCGCTTACGGGACTGAGCGCCCACTTAGGAGAATAGAAGACCATGCGCGTTTATTACGACCGTGATGCGGACATCAATCTGATCAAGAGCAAGAAGGTGGCCGTCGTCGGCTACGGCAGCCAGGGGCACGCGCACGCGCTCAACCTGCGCGATTCCGGCGTAAAGGAAGTGGCGATCGCTCTCCGCAAGGGCTCCGCTTCGGCTGCCAAGGCCGAGAAGGAAGGCTTGAAGGTCATGGAGGTCGCGGACGCGGCCAAGTGGGCGGACGTCGTGATGATGCTGACGCCCGACGAGCTGCAGGCCGACATCTACAAGGACCACCTGCACGAGAACATGAAGCAGGGTGCGGCGATCCTGTTCGCGCACGGCCTCAACGTGCACTTCAGCCTGATCGAGCCCCGCGCTGACCTCGACGTCGGCATGGTGGCGCCGAAGGGCCCCGGCCACACCGTTCGCTCCGAGTACCAGCGCGGCGGCGGCGTGCCCTGCCTCATCGCCATCGCCCAGGACAAGAGCGGCAACGCGCACGATCTGTTCCTGTCCTATGCGTCGGCCATCGGCGGCGGCCGCGCCGGCATCATCGAGACGACGTTCAAGGAGGAATGCGAGACCGACCTGTTCGGTGAGCAGGTGGTCCTCTGCGGCGGCCTCGTCGAGCTGATCCGTGCCGGCTTCGAGACGCTGGTCGAGGCGGGCTATGCCCCCGAGATGGCCTACTTCGAGTGCTTGCACGAGGTGAAGCTGATCGTCGACCTCATCTACGAGGGCGGCATCGCCAACATGAACTACTCGATCTCGAACACCGCCGAGTTCGGCGAGTACGAGACCGGCCCGCGGATCATCACCGACGAGACGCGCGCGGAGATGCGCAAGGTTCTGAAGGACATTCAGACCGGCGTCTTCACCAGCGAGTGGATCCGTGAGTGCAAGGCGGGCCAGCCGAAGTTCAAGGCGATCCGTCGCAACAACGACGCCCACCAGATCGAGGAAGTCGGCGCCAAGCTGCGCGCCATGATGCCCTGGATCAAGGAGAAGGCGCTGGTCGACAAGAGCCGGAACTAAGCTCATCGGAAAGAACTCACCCCCGGACACCAGTTCCGGGGTGGGGCCAGCTGGAAGGGCTTCGGCGTCGCCGGAGCCCTTTCTTTTACTGGATGCCGTACGTGTCCGCTGGGAGGCTCGAGCCGGTGTGCGTCGGCTGCGGCGCGTACTTGGCCAAGACGGCACGCGCTTTCGCCACGACATAATCCGCCATGGCGGCATGACCTTCGGCCGTCGGGTGGAACGCTCCCGAATAGGTCGAGGCGAGCACGAGCTGGAACCACGACAGCGTCTCGACGTTCAGCACCTTTTGCAGCAGGTTCGCCGGAACGTGGAAGTTGCCCGTCAGGAATGCGTCGTTGGGAGTTCTGAACCAGCGCTGGCGGGACGCGTAGGGCCGGTAGTCAGCCGGATTGTAAGGCTTCCAGACGCCATCGATCTTGCGTGGCAGTCGCAGGTCGTCGGCCGTCGAGAAGGCGGAATCGCTCCAGCCGGCGCAGATCCCACGCCCCAGGAAGTCCCTCCTGTGGCTGTCGACGAAGGTCCAGCCGTTTTCGGTTGCGACTTGCCGCATGAGCACATTGAGATGCTCGGCGAGTGCGCTGCCCTCGCGCGCCTTGCTGGCGCTCAGCCTGAAATCCTGCACGACGTCCATGCCCGCCCGGCCGCTCGGGCAAACCGTGGAGCCGTCCTCCAGCAGGGCGAGGCCCGGATACGCGGTGAGCAACACGCGATCCATCTCGTCCCAGGGGATGTGAAGAACATTGAGGAGCGCACGCGCGAGGGATCTGTAGCGGACCTGCAGGGTCGCGAGCTGCTCCTTGGCGGTCGCGGCGTTCTCGACCTCGCCGAGCCAGCCGCCCAGCAGCTTCAGCAATGACCGGTCCGCCAGCACGGCGTTGGCGACCAGGCGAGAAAATCCGACGTCGTTGCCGCCGATCGAGACCATCAGCAGGTCGATCTTGCGGGCAAGCTCGACGTCGCACTTGCGCAACGCCAGGCCCCTCAGCTCGGGCACGCGGCCTTTCATATGATAGGCCTCGGGAAGCTCCTGCAGGCGCGCACGGTGCTTGCCGCACTGGGCTTCGGCCGCGGCGGAGA
>JAEZHL010000033.1 GCA_023416575.1 Pseudomonadota bacterium | reverse complement strand
ACACCATGAGCCAGTCGACGCGGACGGCGGAGGAGGCGGCGGCAGCCTGCGGATGCGCCGTGGGGCAGATCGTCAAGTCGCTCGTTTTCCGCGGCAAGGAGACGGGCAAGCCCTACCTGCTGCTCGTTGCGGGCTCGAACCGCGTCAACGAGAAGGCGGTCGGCAAGATCATCGGCGAGGCACTGGTGCGCCCCGACGCGCAGTATGTGCGCGACATCACGGGATTTGCGATCGGCGGCATACCTCCCCTCGGACATGCGAGCCCACTGGCGCCCTACATCGATCGCGACCTGCTCACCCACGACGTCGTCTGGGCGGCCGCGGGCACGCCGGAATGCGTGTTTCCCGTGTCGCCGCTGGAGCTGCAGCAGAAGACCCGCGCCCAACTGATTGAGGTTTGCTGAGCGCTCCGGGCGATAGGGGCTCGTTAGCTATGGCGGATGCTTCACCTGAGCAGGGAGGATGCGGACGGGAACCGCGCCGTCGAGTGTCCGTTCTTTGTGCAACACAGAACCAGTCTCAAGCTAAGGCGGCACCGCAGCGTGTTCAGCGATCTTGGGGTATTCGTTCGGGGGGATGAGGTCATCCGCGCCAGCCGGTCCGGGGGCGGCGTAGGCAGATTGGAGCACGTCGACAGGCGCGCGCCGGAGTATGCGTTCCCGCCCGAAGTGACATGCGGTTGCTGTGAAGCGCGTTCGCGCGTAGCGCCGGTGTTCAGAGTTCCCCCATCGGCGCCTCCGGATGATGCCTGATCTTCCTTCAGACATTCTGCTCGTCGAAAATGACGAGGCGACCCGCGCCCAGAAAACCCGCGTGCTGCGCCAGGCGGGGTTGAAGGTGACGGCGGTGAGCGACGGGGCTTCGGCCCTGAAGCTCATCAAGGAGCGGAGCTTCGATCTCGTCATTCTCAAAGTCATCCTTCCGGACATGAGCGGGCTCGAGGTGTGCAGGAAGATCAAGGAGCACGCGCCGGACCTGATCGTGCTGCAGACCTCGTCCAGGCTCGTGACGTCGAACGACCGCGTCGTCGGCTTCGACCAGGGTGCCGACGGCTACCTTATCGAGCCGGTCGAACACGCCGAGTTCATTGCGGAGGTGCGGGCGCTGCTGCGCATCAAGCAGGCCGAGCGCCAACGGGCAGAGGCCGAGGCGATGCTGGCGCATGCCTTGGAGGCCTCCAACATCGCTGCCTGGGAGTGGGATTTACGCGAGAACCGCAGCACCGCCTCGCGTGGCATGTGGCAGCTGCTCGGGCTCGCCGCCGAGGAGCTGGTCGAGGGCACCCCCTGGGAGACCTTCGTGCTGCCGGAGGATCGGCCCCTTCTCGATGCGGCGCTCGCCGAGGCCATCGAAAAACACCAGCTTCTCGATGTGGAATTCCGCATCCGCCGCGAGGACGGCGAAGTGCGCTGGCTCGCGGCGCGTGGGCGCTTCATCGCGGAGAATGCTCACGCGCCGCGGATGATCGGTGTCAACCTGGACATCACGGAGCGCAAGAGAGCGGAGGAACATGCGGCGCACCTGGCCGCAATCGTGGCGCAGTCGGCTGATGGCATCATCAGCTACGATCTCGACCACCGTATCCATTCTTGGAATCACGGGGCCGAAGTGATGTTCGGCTATACCGCCGAGGAGGTGATCGGAAAGACGGCAGTGTCCACCATCGTTCCGCCTGAGCGGGTCGATGAATCCCTCGAGCTGCTCGGCGAGGTTGGGGCAGGGAAGTCCTTGAGCATCGAAACGCAGCGCCGCCGCAAGGATGGAACTTTGATCGAGGTTTCGATCACGGCTGCGCCCATTCGCGACCGGGAGGGACGCACGGTCGGCAAGTCAGCAATCGTGCGCGACATGACCGACAGGATACAGTCTGAACGGGCTCTCTTCGCCGCACAGCAGCGCCTGGAGGCCGTTCTGGAGGCGGCGCCGATCGGGATCAGTTTCACCAATGATCCGAGCTGTGAATGCCTCACCGTCAATCCGGCTCAGCTTCGCCAGTACGGGGGGAAGCCCGGCGACAACCTGTCGGCGGAAGCAGCCGACGAGCACGCCTTTGGCCGCCAAATACGCTACTGGAAGGACGGACGGCAGCTCAGGCCTGAGGAATTGCCGTTGCAGCGGGCCGTCGCAGAAAATCGCGTCATCGAATCATTCGAAGTTGATGTCGAGTTGCCAGACGGCCGTCGCTGGACCGCCGAATCGTCCGCGGCTCCTATTCGCGGGCGCAATGGTGAGGTGGTCGCCGGCGTGGTCGTGGTCGCTGACATCACCCACCGCAAGCGTGCCGAGGAGCACATCAAGCTGTTGATGGCGGAGACGAACCACCGCGCGAAAAACCTGTTGAGCGTCGTCCAGGGCATCGCACGCCTGACGGCACCCGCGGCCGATCCGGAAACGTTTGCCGATCGCCTGTCGCAACGGCTGCGTGCTCTCGCCATCAACCAGGAGCTGCTCGTTCAGACCAACTGGCACGGTGTCGATTTCAAAGATCTCGCCCGCTCGCAGCTGGAGCCGTTCAAGGGGCGCGCCGCGACGCGCGTGCAGCTCAAAGGGCCGCATGTCCTGGTGTCCGCGG
>JAEZHL010000348.1 GCA_023416575.1 Pseudomonadota bacterium | reverse complement strand
ACGACCATGTCGGGGATACGGCTGAAATCTGCAGCACCAGCGGAGCCACACTGTTCGCGGTCTTCGAGCTTGCCGCGCACCTCAATGGCCAGGGTGTCGAGAAATTCGAGCCGATGAACACGGGCGGCACGGTCGCCTCCCAGGATTTCGAGCTGACCTTGACGCCGGCCCATCACTCCTCGTCCTCGGGCGGTGTCTATCTCGGCAATCCGTGCGGGATCGTGCTGCGGACGCGCGAGAAGAAGACCGTCTATCACATGGGCGACACGGACGTGTTCCCTGGTATGGCGCTGATCAACGAGCTGTATCAGCCGACGATCGGTATCGTTCCGATCGGCGATCGCTTCACCATGGGCGCTCGCACGGCTGCGTTCGCGTGCAAGAAGTTCTTCCAGTTCGGCACAGTGCTGCCCTGCCATTACGGCACGTTCCCGATCATCGATGCGACGGCTGATGCCTTCGTCGCCGAGATGGTCGGAGAGAACGTGGTCGTGCCGCGCGTGGGCGACGCCATTACACTATAAGCGAACGGTCTGGCAGACCTCCTGCTGCGGGACGCGGAAAACGGCGGCCAGAAACGGCCGTCGTTGGCATGATGGAGAGTGCATGAGCGGTGAAAGCGTTCCGGCAACGCCGGGTCATGTCGAGCCAGCCGGCATCAGGCTGATCGCCGTCTTCACGGCCACGACATTTCTCTCCGCCCTGCTGCTGTTCTCGATTCAGCCGCTGTTCGCGAAGATGGTGCTGCCGGTGCTCGGCGGCTCTCCTTCAGTCTGGGCAGTCGCGTTGTGCTTCTTCCAGGGCGCGCTGCTGGCCGGGTACTGCTACGCGCACCTCCTCAACCGCCTCGTTGCGGCCCGCGTTGCGGGCTTCGTGCACATCGCGGTGTGCGGAATTGCTCTCCTCGCGCTGCCGATTGCCGTACCCGAAGGCTGGAGCGAGCCTCCACCCGGCGATCCCTATCTCTGGCAGATCGGCATGTTCTCGGTGGCGATCGGGTTGCCGTTCCTGGCCGTTGCCGCCAACGCTCCGCTGTTGCAGGCCTGGTTCGCAGCAACCGGCCATCCTGACGGACGCGACCCGTATTTCCTTTATGCCGCGAGCAACTTGGGCAGCCTGATCGCGCTGCTTGGCTACCCTTTCCTGCTCGAGCCCGCACTCGGCGCGCGCGCGCTGGCCAGTGCCTGGACCGTCGGATACGTCGCGCTGATTGCGGCCATCGCGGTCTGTTTTCTGACGATGCGCGCTCGCGTCGCGAACACATTGCCGACGGCCGCGCAAGCGGAGGGAACCACGGAGCAGGCACCATCCTGGTCGCGCCGCTTCGGCTGGGTCGGCCTCGCCCTGGTGCCATCGGCCCTCCTCACCGCATTCACGACCCACGTCACGACGGACATCGCCTCGGCGCCCTTGCTCTGGGTACTGCCGCTCGCGCTTTATCTGCTGACGTTTGTGATCGTCTTCCGCGAGCGCGCCCTCGTTCCCATGAAGGTGCTGCTGCCGATCCACTTAGCGGCGGTTATTGTCGCTCTGTTGCAGCTGGCGCAGACCCGGCACGGCGGCTGGTTCGTCTCGAGTGCCACGGGTGTCCTCGCGTTCTTCGCAGCCGCGCTTGTAGCCCATCGCACGCTGTACGACCTGCGTCCCGCGCCCCGCTATCTCACCGAGTTCTATCTCTGGCTGTCCCTCGGCGGTGTGCTCGGCGGTCTGTTTGCGGCGCTCGTCGCACCGCGCCTCTTCTCGGAGGTCTTCGAGTATCCGCTGCTCCTGGCGCTGACCATGGCTTGCCGTCCTGGCGCACTCGCCGTTTCCTGGCGTGATCGCGATGGATTGCTCAGGCTGTGGCTCGTGGCGGCCGCCGGTCTGCTCGCCGTCTACTGGGTGCCTTGGCTCGCCGATCAACTCCCGCTCATCGGCGGAGACAGCGTCACCGGCACGGTGCTCGCCGAGCTCAACAGGCTCGTCATCAAGTGGGGCGTGACGGCGCTCCTGGTGCTGACCTTCGCGATCGCGCTCCTGCTGTCCTTCCGGTCTCCACCGCAACAGACGATTATCGCGCTGCTGATGTTCCTTGCCGTGGTCGTGCTGCCGTCGAGCGTCAAGCGCAGCGAGGCCCAGCGCAGCTACTTCGGCGTCTACCGGGTGACCGTGTCGAACGACGGCGACTTCCACGTCCTCACCCACGGCACGACGCTGCATGGGTCGCAGCGCATCCGAAACAGCCAAGGCGCCTATGAGGACGATCTGACGCCGACCACCTACTATCACCCCAAGAGCCCGATGGCCCGCACGATCACCGCCGTGCGCGATCGCCTCACCGAGGTCGGGCGCACGGGCCGCTACGGCATCATCGGCCTCGGCACCGGGTCACTCGCCTGCTACGCACAGGAGGGCGAGCGCTGGCGGTTCTTCGAGATCGACCCGCTCGTGGTGAGCATCGCCAGCACGCCGGAGAAATTCAGCTTCCTGCAGCACTGCCAGCCGAAGCCCGATATCGTGATCGGGGACGCGCGCCTGACGATCGCCAAGGAGCCCCCGGAGAGCTTCGATCTCATCATCGTCGATGCGTTCACCTCAGATGCGGTTCCCGTGCATCTGATGACCGCGGAGGCGTTGCGCCTCTATGCCTCAAAGCTGACGCCGGACGGCGTGGTGCTGCTGCACATCTCGAATCGTTACCTCGATCTTGATTCCGTGCTGGCGGCTACGTCACCGCTCGTGCCGGAGCTCAAGGGCCTCATCCTCTCCGACAGCGAGGACGACGGCACCTACGCCATGTCGACCTCGACCGTCGCGATCTTCTCGAAGGACGCAGACGTCATCGATGGCTTCAGGAGCATGCCCGAAGCCTACGAGCTCGAGGCACATGGCCTGCGGGGCTGGACGGACGACTACTCGGACATCCTCGGCGCGCTGCTGTCGAAGACGCGTAATTAACTGATAGCTCCACAGCAGGAAAGATAGTGGCCCGAGAGTTCGGCGCGATGCCATCCACTTCGGGTGGGAACGCACGCCTGGAGGGTTACTGCCAGCGTACTATCTCTGCTTCCTGATTTCCGTGAACGCGCCATAGGTAAGCTTGCCGCACGTGACCGACTTCTTGATAGCGGTTCCGACATAGCCCGACACAGGATCAAATTTGTCGGGATAGAACACATCCGCGATTTGTCCATTTTCGAAGGTGAAGCCGATACTGTGTGTCTGCGGCGACCATGACCCATCAAGCGTCAGCCTGGCGCAGGCTATCGGCATCCTACCGAGACCTAGCGGCCCTTCCCACACACCCGGCTGAGAGATCTCCGCGTTGATCACTTTGCTGAGATCGGTGTTTTCCGCAACATGGCGGGCCACAAGCTGCCGATAGTTTGGTGGAACAGCTTGATTGGGGCCCGCCCAAGTGACGCAGCCCCCAAGAGCGAACAGAAGCGGCCCCATTGGAATCAGCCGTAGCAGTAAATTTCGTCCGGGCACGTTGTTGCCTCCCCCAGCGCCAATCCAAGCGACGCGCCTGCGAGATAGCACGGTCGGGTGGTTGCAACTACCAACCTGAGGCGGTGAGCGGATGCGCCGCGATACGCGACCCCATGCAAAAAGCATGTCCAGTCGAACGAATAATTGCTTCGAGCTAGTGCTCAGCCGAATCGGAGTTGATGGAGCCCTTGAAGCGCTCGATCGAGAATGGGGCGATCGGCAGGTTCGTCGATCCGGTCGTGATCAGCTCTGCCATCAACGCGCCGACGCCAGGCCCGAGCTGGAATCCGTGGGCCGAAAATCCGAACTGGTGGTAGACGCCCTCTGAGGTCGAGCTCGGTCCGATCACCGGGATATCGTCGGGGAAGCGCGACTCGATTCCGGCCCAGGCGCGGACGATGGTCGCCTGCCGCATGATCGGGAACACGTCCCAGACGGTTTGCGCGCTCATGGCGAGCTTCGCCCAATCGAGCTCCGTCCGGTTTTCATCGGGAAACACGCGCCCGAGATGGCCACCACCGATCAGCACCGTACCGTTGGCGAATTGCTTGAACGACAGCTTGCGGCCGCGCAGGATCACGACCGGCGAGATGAAATGCGGCATGCGCGATGTGATCATCAGCATCGGCGCGATCGGCTCGAGTGGAACCGGCTCGCCGAGCATGGCCGCGAACCGTCCAGCCCAGGCACCCGCAGCGTTGACGACCACCGGCGCCTCGTAAGTGCCCGCTGACGTCGCAACGCGCCAGTTGGCTCCGCTGCGCACAAGGCCGGTGACGGCAACGCCTTCGATCACTTTCGCGCCAAGCGCGGCCGCTTTGCGCCGGAAGGCCTGGGTCGTGCGAAACGGTTCGGCGGCACCATCGCGCCGCGAGACGATACCGCCAGGACAGCTATCGGCAACGGCCGGCACGAGGCGCTTCAGCTCGGCCCGGTCGATCAATTCCTCGTGCGTGAAGCCCCTGAGTTGCAGCTCCTCGACCCGCTCCCGGAACCCCGCGAGCTCCTCTTCGGTTTCGGCGACGAGCACCTGGCCCTCGGACTTGAAGCCGCAATTATCCCCGACCAGATCCTCGATCCGCTCCCACAGCTCCATCGAGGCAACGGAGAGCGGCACCTCGGCGAGATGCCGCGCGAGCTGCCGGACACCTCCCGCGTTGACGCCGGAAGCATGGCGGCCGGCGTGATCCTTTTCGATCAGGATCGGCTTCAATCCGCGCATCGCCAGATGCAGCGCCGTCGAGCAGCCGTGAATGCCGCCGCCGATGATG
>JAEZHL010000347.1 GCA_023416575.1 Pseudomonadota bacterium | reverse complement strand
CCTTACACTCCAGCGCTGGCGACGGGAGCCGGGGCGCCGGGCGCGGCGGAGCCCCCGCTCTCAGACCCGAATCGTGACCTACTTCACGAGGCCCACGGACTTCAGGATTTCGGTGACGCGACTGTTCTCCTCGGCGAGGTAGGCCGCAAATTCCGGGCCTGCGAGATAGTTGTCGAGCCAGTTACGCTCGGTGAGCTGCTTCTTCCACGGTTCCGACTTGACCATCGCGTCGACGACCGCGGTGAGCTTCTCGCGGTCGGCGGGGGCCAGATCGGGGGGCGCCATCACCGCTCGCCAGTTGCCGATGACGAGATCGACACCGAGCTCCTTGAGCGTCGGCGCGTCGATGCCGTCGATCCGCGTGTCGCTCGTGACCGCCAGCCAGCGCAGTTTGCCGGCCTTGACCTGCGGCTCGAGTTCGGAGGCGCTGCTGATCCCGAGCGTCACATGCCCGCCCAGGATCGAGGCCATCGCCTCGCCGCCGCCGGAGTGGGCGATGTAGTTGACCTTGGCCGGATCGACGCCGACGGCCTTGGCAAAGAGGGCGGCCGCGATGTGATCGGTGCCGCCGGCCGAGCCACCACCCCAGGAAACGGCGCCGGGATTGGCTTTCAGCTTCGCGATGAGGTCGGCGAGGGTCTTGATGTCGGACTCGACGGGAACCGCGAGCGCTTCCCATTCGGATGTCAGCCGCGCGATCGGCGTGACGGCCGTGAGCTGCACCGGGGCCTTGTTGGAGAGCGCCGCGCCGACCATCACGAGGCCGGAGATCATGAGCGACTTGCCGTCGCCCTTCTTCTTCGCGAACTGCGCGAGGCCGACCGTTCCTCCGGCGCCGGCGACGTTCTCGACCGTGACGGTCTTAACGATGCCGGCCGATTGCAGCGCATCCTGCATCACGCGGGCGGTGCCGTCCCACCCGCCGCCGGGTGCCGCGGGCGCCATGATCGTGAGCTGGTCCATCTGCTGCGCGGATGCGGGCATCGCAGCCGCAGCGAACAGAACGAGTGCGATCCACGCCAGGCGAGACGCTCTGAGCATCGTCACTTCCTCCCAGTGGCTCTTGTCTTTGATCAGCCATCATCATTTCGCACGGCGCGCGCGAATAGGAAATGGTCTTTGGGGCACGCTCGCCCGGCATCGAGATGCGCTAGGTGCCCTGCAGCGTTTCGCCGATCAGCATATCGACGACGCCTTTCAGGGCTTCAGATTGGGAGGCGCCGGCGGCGATCAATTGCTCATAGATCGCAATCTGACGATCGGCGCTGGTGCCTTCCCTTCCGATGACGCGCGCATGCGCCACTTCAGCCTCGCAACCGAAGGCGGCGGCATCCTCCGCGATTAGCTCAAGGATCTCTTCGAGAAGCTCGCGGAAAGGCACCAGCGTGCCCTTGCCGAAATCGAACAGCGTGCCCTCGACGCCATAGCGCTTGGCACGCCAGCGGTTCTCCTCCAGTAGCAGAACCGGGTAGGAGCGCCAGCTCTGGTTGGCCCGGCGTAGCCGGTACAGCATGCGGCAGAGGCAGACGAACAGCGCCGCGACGGCCACGGCGTCGTCGAGCCGGGTGCAGACGTCGCTGATGCGCATCTCGAGCGTCGGGAAGCGGTGCGATGGCCTCAAGTCCCACCAGATCTTGGTCGCATCCTCGATCGCCCCGCCTTTCACAAGGACGCTCACGGTCTGGTGGTACTCGTCCCAGCTCGAGAAGCGGCCCGGCATCCCGGTGCGGGGCAGCTCGTCCAGGATCGACAGGCGGTAGCTCTTGAGGCCGGTGTTATGGCCCTGCCAGAACGGCGAGGAGGTCGAGAGCACGAGCAGGTGCGGGAGGAAGTATCTCACCTGGTTCATGAGGTCGATGCGCAACTCATCGTCGCCCTCGATCCCGAAGTGCACGTGCATGCCGGAGATGACGAGGCGGCGGCCGACGACCTGCAGATCCCGGGCAAGTGCCTGATAGCGCTCCTTTTCTGTGTGGCTCTGATCGTGGAAGCGCGCGAACGGGTGCGTGGCGGCGGCGATCGGTGCCAGCCCGTGCTCCGCGGCGATCCTGCCGATAGTGCCGCGCAGGTGCGCCAGATGCTGACGCGCGTCCCGGAACGAGCGACAGACGGGGGTGCCGATCTCGATCTGCGACTTGAGGAACTCGGGACTGACCTGTCCACCCAGCTGGGCGTGGCAGTCATCCATCAGCTTCTGGGGCGCGGCTGCGAGGTCGCGCGTGGCGCGGTCGACGAGGTGATACTCCTCCTCGATTCCGAACGAAAACGCTGGAGCCTTGAGAGCCATGAGCCCCATGGTGCCACGCCTCCGACGCTGCCGCCAGTGCGGAACGCAGCGATCTCCGGGGGCGATCCGGATTTCTCAGCATGCTGCGCGCGAGCCCGATCTACGGCGTCGCGGAGCGTCCGATGCTGTCAGGGTGATCCGGGAAGAGGGTTGCCTCCTCCCGGTCACAGCATGGCTACCTTTAATCGACGTAGCGCACGCGGTTGGAGTCGAGCAGGGCGGCAATGCTGTCCATGCGGGTCAGGTTATTGCTGGTGATATTGGCGATCACCTTGCGCTCTGCCTCTCGGATGGACTCGATGCGCTCGATCACCGCGTCGAGCTTGGCCTGGGGGATGACGACGACACCGTCGCGGTCGCCGACGATCACGTCGCCAGGCTCGATGGCGACGCCGCCGGCGACGATCGCATGGCCGACGCGGCCCGGTCCCGACTTGACGCAGGAGTTGGGGGTGATGCCGCGCGAGAACACCGGCAGCCCGACGCCGACGATCCCCTCCGAGTCGCGCGCCATGCCATCGACGACGATCGCCTGGATCCCGGCGTTCTTCGCCAGCAGGGATACGATGTCGCCGACGACCGCTGTCGAGGTGAAGCCATCGGATGCCGACACCACCACGTCACCCTTTTGGGCCAGCGCGACTGCGGCGAGGATCGCAAGATTGTCCGACGGCCCGGTCGCGCAGGTCATGGCCGTTCCGACGAACTGCGCCCGGCCCGGATCGACGGGCTTGATCGTGGAATCGAGCGCGCCGCGGCCGTCCATGGCATCGACGATGTGGCCAGTTTGGACGCCCTCGAGCCTGGCGAGCTTTTCGGCAGGCGGGCGCTTGAACGATTTGCGGACGACGAGAAGCGGTGGTTCCTCGAGCATGCGTGTCCTCCAGGGATTATGTCTGACGGGATTAAAGACAAGTGTCTGGACAGTTGCCCTGAAAAAGGCCAGAGGCAAGCCTCATATCCATACCTCGGGACGCGGGCATGCTCACACTTGGAACAAGCCAGCGCGCCCAGTGTTGGAACCCAGATCGTACGCCGCGCCAGGCTGACCAATGCCAATCTATCTTCCTGTCGCCGGGATGGCGGTCGACGGACTGATGCTGCTGGCCATGGGCCTTTCCGTGGGCGTGCTCTCGGGGATGTTCGGCATCGGTGGCGGCTTCGTCATCACGCCGCTGCTGATCTTCCTCGGGGTGCCGCCCGTGGTGGCTGTCGGTACCGGGGTCGGGCAGGTCGTAGCCGTGTCGGTGTCGGGCGCCATCAACCAGTGGTTCAGCAAGAACGTCGATGTCCAGATCGGCTTGCTGCTCCTGGCGGGCGGCATCGTCGGGTCGACGACGGGTGTTGGCCTGCAGCGCTTCCTGAAGGCCTACGGGCAGCTCGATGTGTTCATTTCGATCGGCTATGTGCTGGTGCTCGGCACCGTCGGCACGCTCATGTTCATTGAGAGCCTGGCGACGTTGCGCAAAGTGGCCAAGCGTCCCCAGGGCTCGGCGCGCCGCGGCGGACAGCATACCTGGATCCAGGGCTTGCCATTGAAGTGGCGGTTTCGCACCTCCAAGCTCTATGTCAGTGCCATTCCGGTGGTGGTCATCGGGGTCTTCGTCGGCTGGTTGACAGCGATCCTGGGCGTTGGCGGCGGATTCGTCGTCGTTCCGGCACTCATCTACCTGTTGCGGGTCCCGACGCGTGTGGCGATCGGAACGTCGCTGTTCCAGGTGGTTTTCGTCGCTGGCTTCACCACGGTGCTGCAGGCGACGGAGAATTACAGCGTCGATCTCCTGCTGGCGCTGCCGCTCATGATCGGCGGCGTTGTCGGTGCGCAGTACGGGGCCCGCATCGGCCGGCGGCTCAATGCCGAGCAGCTTCGTGTGCTGCTGGCGCTGCTCGTGCTGGCCGTCAGCGTCCGTATGGCCATCGATCTGACGGTCAAGCCTGCTGAGCTGTACGACATCGATACGCGTCCGTGACGGGCTGAGAGCGAGGAGCCGGTGGGCTGAACTTGCGCGCCGGCCGCCCTTGCCTGCCTACGTCAGGTCAGCTTGCCGCGCGCAGCGACGGGGATCACGTCGACCACCTCGCCACCGCGAACTGCGATGAGCTGATCGACCATGTTGACGACGACGCAGACGTGGTTGGGCACGACGCGCACGACGTCGCCGACCTTCGGCCGCTCGTTGCAGGCCGTCAGATCCAGGAAGCCGTGCTCTTCGGCGAAGCCTTTGATCCGCGCCTGCGGGTGCTCGAGGATGAGGCCGAACCCGTCGAGGCCGCCACCGGGATCGGCGGTCAGCGTCTTCGAGCCGGAATCCAAGATGCCCCGCTCCGGCGCCGCCCGGCTGACAACGGTCGCATAGACGGTCAGCGCGCAGTCATCGAGGCTCGCTGCGCCGCACGCGACCATCATCCGGTCATTGAAGACGTAAGTGCCGGGCCGGTGCTCTGTTGCCCCCGCAAGCTTGCCGACATTGGCGAGGTTCGGCGTGCCGCCAGTGGAGATGATGCGGGGGGTGAGACCTGCGTCCTGCACACCCTGCCGGGCCTTGTCGAAGAAGCGCTGGGCCTCAGGCCAGGACTCCTCGGTCGGGTAGAACATGAACCCGGCGAACTCCAGCCCTGGCAGTTGCGCGACGAGCTTCGCCAGCTCGACGGCCTCGGCGGCGGTCTCCACGCCGGCCCGCTTGCGCCCCGTGTCGCATTCGATCACCACCGGCAGCGGCCGCTCGGCAATCCGCGCCGCCTCGGTCAAACCCTCGATCACGGTGGAGTTGTCGGCAGCGACGGTGACGTTGGCCCGGCGCAGCAGCGCGCCGAGGCGGCCCATCTTCTCGGAGCCATAGAGGTTATAGCTGATCAGGATATTGTCGAGGCCGCCCTCGACCATCACCTCGGCCTCGCCGAGCTTCTGGCAGGTGATGCCTTCGGCGCCGGCATCGCGCTGCATGCGGGCGATGAGCGGGCTCTTGTGCGTCTTGATGTGCGGCCGATTGGCGACGCCAGCCGCTGCGCAGACCGCCTGGGCGCGCGCGATGTTGCGCTCTACGCGATCGAGATCGATGACGACGGCGGGCGTGCCGAACTCGCGCGCGACTTGGGCCTTCAGACTCTCGATGCTCATCAGGGGCTCCGCTTTGGAATTCGGAAGGCAGGATAGCGCTTCCAATCGGAGCTGGCAAAGAATGGGACGGAAACAGAATTTTTCATCCCAGACGAAGAAGAGCAGGGACGCGGCTGCGCGACATTCGGGGTGACGGAAGGGCGCCCCCGATCCGGGTGCGCCCTCCCGAAGATCAATCGACGATGCGCATGATCGCTTCGATTTCGACCGTCATGTTGTGGGGCAGCGACCCCATGCCGACGGCCGAGCGGGCATGCCGGCCGCGCTCGCCGAGCACCTCTACGAGGAGGTCCGAACAGCCGTTGATGACCTTCGGCTGCTCGCCGAACTCCGGCACGCCGTTGACCATCGCGAGCACCTTCAACACCTCGACGCGCGACAGGTCACCGGCGGCGAGCTTGGCCACGGCGAGCAGGCCGAGGCCGGCGATCTTCGCGTGCTCATAGGCCTGCTCGACGGTCACATCGCCGCCGACCTTGCCCGTGTGATAGCCGCCCTCCGGTTTGCGCGGGCCCTGGCCGGAGATGTAGAAGGTCTTGCCGTCGAGCTTGAAAGGCACGTAGTTGGCAACCGGCGTCGGCACGTTCGGCAGCGTCAGGCCCATTGCCTGCAGCTTCTCTTCGGGGGTCATCACGCGATCTCCGTCAGCTTGGGAAGGTGTTGCATCGTTCGTTGGAGCCGGGCCGGGCGGCCGCGACACGTCGTGCTTCCGATACGATCCGGCGTCCCGCGTCAAGCAAATCAGGAGATGAGCGCGCTGGGGCGGCACCACTGCACGGCCGCATGGCTACCGGTTTCAGCGAACAACTCAGCGAGGAATTGCCAGGCGATTTCGTCGTGGACGAGATGGTGAGTCAGGATGCCGATGGCAGGTTCGCCGTTCTCGCGCGCCCAGGCGAGGTGGCCTGCGAGCTCCGTGACAAGCGCTTG
Organism: Pseudomonadota bacterium; assembly: GCA_023416575.1. GTDB lineage: Bacteria > Pseudomonadota > Alphaproteobacteria > Rhizobiales > Hyphomicrobiaceae > ZC4RG25. Next base: position 11,433 of record JAEZHL010000347.1, on the reverse strand, counting down.
CCGCTCGCGCCCGCCGCGGGTCCCCCGCCAGTCGATGATATCGAGATGCGTATTCAACTGTCGCATGGGTGCGGGCAGAGACGGGAGTGGCGCGCGACCGAAGGCGGACAGCGTCTTGAAGCCGGCTTCGGGCAGGAGAGCGGCGATCTCGGGTGCGATCCGGTTCCAGGGCGGCACGTAGATGGGGACCACCATGGCTGAGAACAGGGCTTCGGTTCGCGTGCGGGCAAGGCCCAGCTCATGCAGGATTTCCGACCTTGGCCGATGCGGCGGGAATTCCTGCTTGCGCCCGTCGATCGCGTGATCGTGATGGATCCAGCCATGGGCGGCGACCTCGGCCAGCGCTTGTTCCGCGAGAAAGGCCGCGAGGTCCGCCCCGGCCAGGCTCGGGATGGCGGCGACAAGGAAGGGAATGCCGTGCGCGGCACACAGGTCTGCAAGGCGTACCAGGTGCGGTGTCACCGTGACCGCATCGTCATCTCGAAGCCAGAGGCGTGCAACACGCCCTGACTCCTCCCAGCGCCGAAGCTCGTCCCGCACCGGCCCCCACCGCTGCCGTGTGGCCCTCTCGATCACCAGCCTCCCCAGCGAAACGCGATTGCTCGCATCAAAGCAGACCCCGGTTTTGCGCCACCGTTGCAAGCGTGGCGGCAAGGGTTGCTGCGGCCGCGCCGACGCTGCGCTCCTGATGGACGAAGCGGCTCGCGGCTAACCCCATCCCGATCCGCAGCTCTGCGTCCGTCAGCATTTGTCGTAAGACGTAGGCATACGATGCAAGATCGTTCGGCGGCGTCAGCCAGCCGGTCCGACCGTGCACGACGACCGATGCGGTCCCGCCGGTATCCTGCGCGATGACCGGTAGCCCCATCGCCTGCGCTTCGAGGTACGCCAGCCCGTAAGCCTCGCCGATACCCGGCCAAGCGTAGAGATCGCACACCCCGAGGACGTCTGCGACCTCGTCCGGAGGGACTTCGCCGAGCCAGTCGATGCGGTCGGGAGGAATGACCGAGAAGGCGGCCAGCACGTCGGCCCGCGCCGGCCCGTCGCCGATGACGGCGATGCGCCAGGGCAGGTCGAGAAGCGACTGCAGGGTCTGGCTCAGCATCCGATAGCTGGCGAGCTTGTCGCCGGGGCGCATCATGGCAGCGACAGCGATCCGGACCGCCGAGCGGGGACGTCGCGGTGGCGGCGCCGGGGGCGGGTCGATGAAAGGCGGCAGGTCGACCAGCGGCCCGGCGAGCGGCGCTAGCTGCTCCAGACCCTCCCGATCCTGCGGCGTGAAGCAGAAGTTGGCGGCAGCACCGCGCACCGCCGACACCACGTCCGCCTGCCACGTGGCCCATGGCTCCGCCTCGCGCTTACCGGCGAACGAGGCTTCCGCCGTGACGTAGGGCAGGCCGAGGCGGGCCGAGACGTCCGGACCGATCCAGTCGGGGGCTTTGTAATAGGTGTGATACGTGAACCAACACTCCGGCCGCCAGTCGGCTTCGGGGGACGACCAGGCGTCCATCAGCCGCTCGGCCTCGGCGAGCGCTCCCGATTTGCGGATGGCGTAAAATTCTGCATCCGGCTCGGACGAATAGGTTCTGAGACGGCTTACGATGCGGACATCGTGGCCACCGGCTGCCAGCGCCTTGATCAGCAGATTTGCCATCAGCCGATCGCCCGACGGAACCGCATGGTCGGGGGGCTTGATGGGCGAATAGAAGGCGATCCTCATGGCGAGCCCTCGCGTTATACGCGAAAGGATAGCGTTGGCTGCAACTTGCCGCCCGCCCTCACGGCCACTACGTTCCAAGATCTCAACCCCCAGGACTTGCGCATTGGACACCAACCTCTTTCGGTTCGTCTGGCGCCACAGTCGGCGCGAGCAGATCGGCATCCTTGTGCTGATCCTCGCCTCTCTGCCTTTTTACTTCGCTTCGCTCGATATTCCGAGAATGATTGTGAGCGGAGCATTGCAGGGCGGCGCCTTCCCGGATGGCGCGCAAACGGCGCGGGTGTTCCACTGGACGATCAATTGGCCCGCGTTCCTCGGTGGCGGCAAAACCACTGTCCTTCCCGGCCTGGAACTGACCCAGCTCGGATACCTGCTGGCTTTGAGCTTCCTGTTCTTGGCCCTCGTGCTGGTGAACGGCGCCTTCAAGTACGTCATCAACATCCGCAAGGGCGTGCTGGGCGAGCGGATCCTGCGCCGGATGCGGTTCGAGCTGTTTGCGATCCTGCTGCGTTTCCGCCCCGAGGACATCCGCGCCGTCAAGCCCTCCGAAGCGGCCAGCATGATCAAGGACGAGGTCGATCCGATCGGCGGCTTCGTCGGCGATGCGTTCATTCAGCCGGTGTTTCTGGGCACCCAGGCGCTGACGGCGCTCTTCTTCATCCTCATCCAGAACGTCTGGCTGGGTCTCATCGCCCTGGCGGTCGTAGGTGTCCAGGCATTCATCATCCCGAGATTGCGGCGCGAGCAGATCCGGCTCGGCCGCGAGCGCCAGATCGCCTCCCGCCATCTTGCCGGGCGCATCGGCGAGGTCGTCGAAGCCGCCCCCGCCGTGCACATTCACGGCACCGCGGACTATGACAAGGCCGAGATCAGCGGCCGTCTCGGGCAATTGTTCGACATTCGCGTTGCCCTGTTCAAGCGCAAGTTCGCGGTCAAGTACCTGAACAATCTGCTGGCGCAGGTCACGCCGTTCTTCTTCTATTCCGTCGGCGGGTATTTCGCCCTCCAAGGCTCGCTCGATCTGGGCCAGCTCATCGCCGTCATCGGTGCCTACCGGGAGTTGCCGCCGCCTATCAAAGAGCTGATCGACTGGGATCAGCAGCGCATCGACGTCGGTGTCAAATACCAGCAGGTCGTGGCGCAATTCACCGTCGACAAGCTGCTGCCCGAGCCAAGCGATGGCGAGCTGGAGAGCCTGAAGGGCCCGATCAGGATCGATCGCCTCAAGGTGCTCGACCGGCGCGGGTCGCCGCTGCTCGACGGCGTGAGTCTGACAGTCGAGCGCCCCTCGCAGCTGGCACTGGCCGGGGCCGGGGGGAGTGGCCGCGAGGTGCTGGCCAAGGTTCTCGGGCGGCAGATTACCGAGTATCAGGGAACGGTCCAGATTGGTAATCGCGACCTTTCCGAGCTGGCGGACGAGACCGCCGGACGCGTCATCGCCTACGCGGGTCCAGAGCCGCTGCTGTTCGCCGGTTCGATCCGCGAGAATGTGACGTACTCGCTCCGGCGCGTGGCTCCGCTTTCCGCCGCCCCGAAGGAGGCCACCGGTCACAACGGGCTCGATGAGGCGTTGCTCAACGGCGAAATCTCGAACTACTCCGATGACGATTGGATCGACTACGAGGCGGCCGGTGTCAGCTCCGCAGCCGAGCTCGATGCTGCGATTCTAGAGGCCCTCGAGGTCACGGGCCTGAAGGAGGAGATCTATGAACTGGGACTCAACGGCCGGCTCGGGCCGGGAACGCCGTCAGAGGCGGTGGATTGCCTGATCAAGGCCCGCCGGGAGGTGCAGGACCGCCTGAGTGCCGAGAACCTCAATCATCTCGTCGAGCCGTTCGATCCTGCTCGATATAACGTTCACGCGACAATCGGCGAGAACCTGCTGTTCGGCGTTCCTGTCGGCGACGGCCTCACCGGCGGCGAGATGGCCGCCGACACCTACCTGCGCTCGATTCTGGAGGCTGAGGCGCTCGACGAGCCATTGATCGAGCTCGGCCTCAGGATCGCGGAGGTGACGGCGGAAATGTTCGCTGGGCTGCCACCCGGGCATCCGCTGTTCGAGCGTTATTCCTTCATCCGCGCCGATGAGATGGAGCATTATCAGCGCCTGACGGATATCGTCCGCCAGGCGGGCGGGCGGACGCGTCTGCCGGCCGGTGGCCGCACGCGGCTCATCGGGCTCGCCCTCGGCTACATCGAGCCGCGCCACCGCCTCAACCTGCTCGACAAGGCGTTCGACGACCGGCTTCTGAGAGCACGCGGCAGCTTCATGCGCTACCTGCCGCGCAACTATGTCCGCCGCATCGAATTCTACGATCCGTCGAAGATCATGATGGCGGCCCCCATTCGCGACAACATCCTGTTCGGGCGTATCGCCTTCGCCGGCACCAAGGCCGAGAAGCGCGTCTGGGAGGTGGTCCGTGCGACGGTGGCGCGGCTCGGATTGGAGCCGGTGATCTATCGCATCGGCCTCGATACCGAGGTCGGTCTGGGCGGACGGCTGCTCTATGGACCGCAGCGCGCGGCCATCAACATCGCCCGCTGCCTCGTCAAGCGCCCGGATATTCTCGTTCTGGATGGCGCGCTTTCTGTCTATGGGCCGAGCGAGGCCAACGTCATCCTGAAGCGCCTGCAGGAGATCATGCGTGGAAGAACCCTGATCGCCGCGGTGCCGGATGTGGCCGGAGCCCAGGACTTCGACCAAGTTCTGAAATTCGACGGCCCACGGTTGAAGCGCGAGCCCGAGCCGGCGGCGGCAGTGGCCTGAACAACCGTATCCGTCTGTGACCGGCCGTCGACCGTAACCTTTGCTCGATCCGGTTCGGGACGATTTCAGCGCTCGCGCGTTAATTCTCATCGGCGGTCCTTGGTTCCAATCCTGACGAATGAGCGCGCCGAGATCCCTGAGTTCCTGCCACTATTCGAGGACAAGTGATGCTCGCCAGGAATACGACTGTGCCGACTGGTGTCCGCGCCACGCTCCAGAGGGTCATATGCGAGCGCGAGATCCGGCTGTGGGCTGGTCTCGTTCTGTTCACGTTCGTCACTATGCACCTCATCAACCACGCGCTCGGTGTGCTGGGTGTCGCGGCAATGGAGGCGGCGCAGCACTGGCGGGTGTGGCTCTGGCGGACCTGGCCCGGCACGATCGCGCTCTACGGGGCCGCCGTTGTGCACATGTCGCTTGCCTTCAAGCGCATCGTGCTGAGACGGACATGGCGAATGCCCCTCGAGGAGGCGATGCAGATCATCCTCGGCTTGGCGATCCCGGTGCTGGTGCTCGAGCACGCGATTGCCAACCGGTACGGCAGCGCGGTGCTGGGTACGGACGATTCCTATCCTGCCGTTCTGCAGATCATCTACCCTGGCCGTTTCGCCTGGCAGACCGCCCTCATTCTGGTCGCCTGGTTCCATGGTGTCATCGGCATTCACTACGTCTTCCGGCATCGGCCCTGGTTCGGCCGCGTGCGGCAGATCGGGACCGTGCTGGCTTTCGCGATCCCGCTCCTGGCCATCGCCGGTTTCATCGCGGCAGGGCGCGAGGCGGTTAATGTCCTGCCTCAGGCGCCGGTCCGGACGCCAGAGCAGATCGCGGCGCTCGAGGAGGCCGCGGCGCTTGGCTGGGGCATTCTCCTCGCGGTGGCGCTTGCGCTGGCAGGCATCATGGTCGCTATTGCGGTCGTCCGACGGCTGCGGGGCGGCGTTCAGGTCCGTTACGTGGGGCACGGAGACGTTGAGCTGAACCCGGGCAGCACTGTGCTCGAGGCAAGCCGCCGGCATCGCATCCCGCATCCTTCGCTCTGCGGCGGGCGTGGCCGGTGCTCGACGTGCCGGGTTCTCGTCCTGAAAGGGCATGATGAACTGCCGGAGCCGACGCCGGCGGAGCGTGCCGTGCTGAGCCGCATCTCCGCCACCTCCAGCATTCGGCTCGCCTGCCAGATTCGTCCCAAGGCCCCGCTCACGGTTCAGGTTTTGCTGCCGGAGATTGCCCGCGAAGGCGGGCTCGACTGGGAGGAGGAGAATTACAAGCTCGGCGTCAATTGCAACGTCACCGTCCTGTTCGTGGACATTCGTGCCTTCACCACGCTCGCGAAAAAGCAGCTTCCGCACGATACCGTGCTGCTTGTGAACCGCTTCCTCACGGAGATCACGCAGACCGTCGAGGCGCACGACGGGCGCATCGGCATGTTCCTCGGCGATGGCGCGATGGCGGTCTTCGGCCTCGAGCGGCGGAGGGGGATGGGCAGCCGCGATGCCATCGCGGCGGGTCGCGACATGCTCAAGGCGGCGCACGCCCTCAATGCGGAGTTCGGCTCGGCGCTGCCGATGCCGCTGCGTCTCGGGATCGGCATTCATTGCGGCCCGGCCGTGATCGCGCGCGTGGGCGGCTCGAAGTGCGGCTACATGGTCACGGCGCTGGGCGAGACAGTCACCATCGCCAGCCGGCTCGAGAACGCGACGAAGGAGTTCCTGGCGGACATGCTGGTTTCGGACGCGGCGCTCCAGGCGTCAGGCCTGTCGCTCTCCGGTGCGATGCTGCGGGAGGTGCAGGTGCGCGGCCAGGACACGCCGATCAAGGTGCACGCGTTCACGGAGCCGGAGAAAGCAGAGCTCGTCGCATGATCGCGGGTTAGGGGACGCGGATCTCTGGCTGTCTGAATCCTACACCATGGCCTTTGCAGTCCAGCCGGAGGCCACCTTTGCGCCCGCACACGAGGGGGGGGCCGCTCGGTCGCATTTGTCCGAAACGTACATTCGGTTTAGGGTCGCGGGCAATCGAGGCGCGCAAGACGCCCAGTCCGTTCCAGAGGGAGATCAGCCAAAATGCCGATCGTGAACCGTGTTGCGGCGATGCATGAGGAGCTTACGGAGCTTCGCCGAGACCTGCATGCCAATCCGGAGATTCTCTACGACGTTCACCGGACGGCGGGCATCGTCGCGGAACGGTTGCGGGCCTATGGTTGCGACGAGGTCGTTCCGGGGATCGGCCGGACTGGCGTGGTCGGTGTCATCAGGGGACGGAGCAACGGGTCCGGCAAGGTCATCGGCCTCAGGGCCGACATGGACGCGCTACCGATCGAGGAGGCGACGGGGCTCCCCTATGCCTCGAAGGTGCCGGGTCGGATGCATGCCTGCGGCCATGATGGGCATACGACGATGCTGCTCGGCGCGGCCCGCTATCTCGCCGAGACGCGCAATTTCGACGGCACGGTCGTGCTGATCTTCCAGCCGGCGGAGGAGGGGGGCGCCGGCGCTAAGGCGATGATCGAGGATGGCCTCATGGATAGATGGGGCATCCAGGAGGTTTACGGCGCCCACAATGCGCCCGGTCTGCCCGTCGGCAGCGTCGCGCTGCGGCCCGGGCCACTGATGGCGGCCTCGGACCGGATCTACATCACTATCGAAGGCAAGGGCGGACATGCGGCCAAGCCGCATCAGTGCATCGACACGGTGCTCGTGGGCGCGCATGTCATCACGGCACTGCAATCGGTGGTGGCGCGCAATGTCGATCCGCTGGAATCTGCGGTCGTGTCCATCTGCATGTTCCACGCCGGAAATGCCGGTAACGTCATTCCGGACCGGGCGGAGCTGACGGGGACGGCCCGGTCGCTGCTGCCCCATGTCCGCGACCTTCTGGAGAAGCGCGTCATCGAAGTCACCGAGTCGACGGCGGCCATGTTCGGGGCCAAGGTCAAGGCGGTGTACAAGCGGGACTATCCGGTGACGCGGAACCACGAGCGTCAGGCGCAGTTCGCGGCCGCGGTTGCCGCCGAAGTCTGCGGCGCTGACAAGGTCGACACTGCCATGGTACCGGTGATGGGCGGGGAGGACTTCTCGTTCATGCTCGAGAAGCGCCCTGGAGCCTTCATCTTCATGGGTAATGGGGACAGCGCCGGGCTCCATCATCCGGCCTATAATTTCAACGACGACGCCATCCCCGTCGGCGTGTCCTTCTGGGCCCGCCTTGTCGAGACGGCAATGCCAGCTTGAGGGGATAGCAGCGGCTTCGGCAGCGCGAGCCGGTGAGCGGGATAGCCGCCGGCCAAGGCCCCTTATGGCCTTTGGCGTTGCCGTACCCGATCCAGCGTCAGGGAGCACGAACGACGATATGACAACCTGGGCCCGGAAGGCGAGGAACGGGATCCTCGCCGCAACGGCGGGCGCTGTCCTCTGTGTTGCTGGCAGCCTTGCGGCATATGCAACGACGCTCGAGGCGGTTCGCGCCCGCGGATATATCAACTGCGGTGTCGCTGACGGACCGCTCGGGTTCTCGCATGTCAACGACCGCGGTATCTGGTCGGGTCTCGAGGTGGACTTCTGCGCGGCGCTCGCCGCCGCCGTCCTCGGCAACAAGGACGCCGTCAAATACCGCCCCCTTGCCATGACGAACCGCTTCGCGGCGCTCAGGGCGAACGAGGTCGACCTTCTGGCGCGCAGTGCCACCTGGACGCTCAGCCGCGATACGGATCTCGGCGCCCGCTTCGTCGAGACCCTGTTTCACGACGGCCAGGGACTGCTGGTCCGCCGGTCGCAGGGCGTCGCAAGTGTTCTGGAACTCAGCGGCGCCAGCATCTGCGTGTCCGCCAACGGCCCCGCGCAGCAGAACCTCAATGAATTCTTCGGTCAGCGCGGGATGCGCTTCACGGCCATCGCCTTCGAGAAGTGGGACGATGCCGTCCGGGCCTACGTCAACAAGCGCTGCACGGCCCTCAGCGCCGAGGTCACCACGCTCGCTCTCGTGCGTGCCTCGAGCGGTAGTGTGAACGAGCATCAGCAGCTGCCCGAGGTGTTGTCGAAGGAGCCGCTGAGCCCTGTGGTGCGCCAGGGTGACGAGCAATGGTTCGGGATCGTGCGCTGGGTGCTGTTCGCTCTCCTCACGGCCGAGGAGCACGGGGTGACCAGCAGCAACGTCGATGCGGCGCGCTCCTCCGATCTCGTCGAGGTCAGGCGCCTTTTGGGTGTCGATGGCGATCTTGGGGCTTCACTGGGCCTCAGTCGCGATTGGGCCTATCAGGTCATCAAGCAGAGCGGGAATTATGGCGAGATGTTCGAGCGCAATGTCGGCATGAAATCGCCGTTGCGGCTCGAGCGCATGGCCAACAACCTGTGGTCCAAGGGCGGGTTGATGCACGCGCCGCCGTTCAGGTAAGCGGCGAGGGTGAGTGAGTTCGTGAGATCGCGAATGTCACGACGCCCTCACGCCATGTCATTGCATCACCACCTCGACCTCGGTGATCTCGCGTGGCTGCACCGCGAACTCGCGGCGGAAGACGCGGCCGCCTGACCGCGCGGTCACGGTGTACTTGCCCGGTGCGAGAATGTGCGTGGGCAATGCGCCGACGCTTTCCTTCACCACGTCGCCTTTCGGGTCGAGAATGCTCCACTGTGTATCGGCGAGAGCCTCGCCGCCGACTCGGGTGACGAGCTTGAAGGTGATCTTCCCCGCCGTGTGGGCCACAGTCGCTTCGGTGAGCTTGCCCGCCTCCACGGTCACGTCGGCACTGACGTGAGCGTTGGCGTCGCCATAGGTCGAGACCAGGTGGTAGATGCCTGAATTGAGGCGCACGATGACGCCGGGCTTGGCGTTGGCCACGACCTTGGTACGGTTGCCGAATTGATCGCGCTCGTCCGTGAAGATGTCATAGCTGACGCTGTTCGGCGGCGCCGGCATGCCCGCATCCACGACCGCCGCGACTCGCAGTCCGCCGGCGTTCAGCACGAAGTTCTCGATGGACTGGATGCCAGCCTTCGCGCTGATGCGTCGGGTGAGGTGCGCCCGGCCGAAGGCGGCGTTGACGATGTAATCTCCCGGTGGAAGCCGCAGGCTGGGGTTCGAGTCGCGGTTGGTGATGACGAGCTTTCTGTTCTTCTGGGGGCCGGCGCTGTCTTCTGCGTCATACACGCGCCAGACGAGACCGGATTCGATCTTCTGGCCGTCGTGGGTCAGGAGGGCCACGAGGGTCACCTGGGCCATCGAGGGATCGATCGGCTGGCTCGGCCGCAGTTGCTTGGCCGTGGGAGAGCGTGGCACCTCGGTGATATTGGGCGTCGGCGGCAACTGCAATTCGGGCCGGATCAGCGCATCCGTTGCGGCTGGCCAGTTCGATAACGTGGATTGCTGGGCGCGTGCGCCTGAGGTGGGCGTGATTGCGATCAGGACGGCGATCGCCATGCACCACCAACGTAGCAGACCCGAACACGCGTGCATCGTAGGCATACCCTCAATCCGGCTCCATAACCTGTCCCTCGGGAGACGCGACAGAACGCTCGGCCCACCACGCCCCCAGGATGCCCCCGGGGTGTCTGGCGTACTGTGCGTCCCGATTATGTTATTCGATGGTCATTTCAAGCGTCCGCGCTTCTCCGGCGCTGACGTCCACTGCCTTTTCCACGCGCCGCTCCCGCGTCTCGGCACGGATCACGTAACGGCCCGCAGCCAGGAACTCCCGCGGCTCAGCGTCCGTAGTGCGCCAGATGACGTGCCCGGAGCCGTCACGGACCTCCCAGAAGACGTCCCCTCCCGCATGGCCCCCTCCCGCGGCCGCCAGCCTGAGCTGCAGAAGCCCTGCCTCAGGCGCAAGCGTCAGCTCCCGGTGCCCTGCCTCGGTCAGCTCCACCTCCTGTGATGCGATGGCATTCAACCCTCCGAGCCGCGCTTCGACCCGGTAGCGGCCTGCAGGCAGCTGCAAGGTCGGCGCGAGAGCGCTCGTGTGTGCCACCACCTGATCCGTGCCGTCCAGCCGCAGCACCCGCCAGCTGGCCTTGTCTGCCGCCGATGGGGACGGCCCCGGTACCCGGGCTGATAGGGAGAGCTGCGCCAACCGCAGGCCGAGCGTGCGGCTGACGTCGTCTCCCGGTCGCAGCGCGATCAGCTCGCGCACCTCCGCGGGACCCTTCCGGGCGACAAGATGGTAGGTCCCGGCCGGAAGCGTGAATTGCGGGCTGATAGCCGCCGAACGCGCAACCTCCCGGCGCCCTCCTGGCGCGGCCGGGTCGTCCTCCAGCACTTGAAAGAGCACGAGGCCGGCCGGATCCCCGGCCTGGGCATTGTCGCGCGCATCGAGGCGAATGCGGCCGGTGCCAACGCCAAGCGGCGGCGCACCTTTGCTGCCGCTCGGCACCACGATCATGCGCTCGGTCCGGAACTGCCCATCCTGCAGCACGACGCGGTAGGTGCCTGCCGGGACGACCAGCTCCTTCGCCTGGGCTGGCCCGACCCAGAGCACGCGAGCAGCGCCACTCTCGCGGCGCTCCTCGAGGCTGATCACGGCCGGATTTCCGTAACCATTCCCCACGAACGGCGGATCCGAGAGCTGGACGATGCCGGCGTTCAGCACGACGACGGCGCGTGTCGGGCGGCTCGCGCCAACCTCGACGGCAAGTTTCTGCTCCACGAAGTCGCGCCGCGCTTCGACGATGTAGGAGCCGGGCGGGAGGGAGATGCTCGGCGAGGCCTCCGTGATCTCGATAACCGGCTCCGACGGGGACTCCGCACGCAGGATGCGCCACTCGGTCGGCCCACCGAGTGGCTCACCGCCGTCGGCGAGAGCCACGCTGAGGCGCAGTCCGGGCGGCCCCCGTTCGGGCTGCCGGGTCGCCTCGACGGGACGCGGAACCGCGATCGGGGGACCTGCCGGTGTCGCCAGGCTGGCAAGCCGCAGCGCTTCGCCGATGGCCGGGGCGACCGCGGCAGCATCCTGCGCATCGAAATG
>JAEZHL010000264.1 GCA_023416575.1 Pseudomonadota bacterium | reverse complement strand
GGAGGCCGTGCGCCGCCGTGACCGTGACGCGGAGAGCGTCGGCAGGCAGGCTCAGGATCGCCGCGCCGCCGAGGATCGACTGGCCGCCGCAGCGCGTTCCCTTCATGGGGCCCAGGTCGATCTCGACCGGCTGCTCGCCCTGCGGCGCACGAGTGGCGCGACGCAGGAAGATGTGGCGCGCGCCCGGACGGCTCTGACCGCCGCTGGTGAGAGAGTCGAGCAGGAGCGTCTGGAGCTCGCTCGCGTCGCTGCCACGTCCGGCATGCCGCTGCCGACGCGACTGGAATCGGCGCTGGTGCAGGCGCGTGCCGAGGTCCGGCTGGCGGAGATCGCCTTCAATCGCACGCGGATTCGCGCGCCGATCGATGGCGCCGTGCTGCAGGTCAATGTCAAGGCCGGTGAGCTGCTGACGCCTTCGCCGGAGGTCATTGCGCTGACGGTCGGCGACGTGACCGCCCTCCGGGTCAGGGCCGAGGTCGAAGAGCGCGATGTCAGCAAGGTGCGGGTCGGCCAGCGGGTCGTTGTGCGTTCGGATGCTTTCCCGGGGCGCGATTTCGAGGGCAAGGTTTCGAGCCTCGCCGGCTATGTGGGGCCACCCCGGCTCAGCAGCCGTGGGCCGCGCAGGCCGACTGACGTCGACATCCTCGAGGTCATGGTCGATCTGGATGGCCGCCCGCCGCTGCTTCCCGGAATGCGCACGGACGTTTTCTTCCGGCCCGATGTGACGTCCGGCATCCCGTCCTCGCCAGCCGGCTGAGGGTTTTAAGAGCATCCGGCCTGTCTATAGGCATGAGAAAGGGCTGGCGCCGAAACGCCAGCCCTTCTTCTTTGGTCGTGCTGTCGCCGTCAGGCAGCGTTTTTATTGACCTTATCCTTGGCCATCTTCGTCAGCATCATGTCAGTACGCTTCTCTTCCTCCAGGGTCTGATGCAGGAGGTTGGCCGCATCCTGATGACCGAGCGCCTTGGCCCAGGCGGTCAGCGTGCCGTAGCGGGAGATCTCGTAGTGCTCGACCGCTTGGGCCGATGCGATGATGGCGGCATCGCAGACGTCTTCGTCCTCGATCTCGTCCATCTCTTGCTTGGCTTCCTCGATGATGCCCTGGATGGCCTTACACTCGACGCCCTTGGGCTTCTGGCCGATCATCTTGAACACTTCCTCGAGGCGCTGCACGTGCGTCTGTGTCTCGTCCTTGTGCCGCTCGAGTGCCTGCTTGAGCTCGCTCGTGCCCACATTCTTGGCCATGTTGGGCAGCGATTGGAGAATTCGCTTCTCCGCTGAGTACATGTCCTGCAGTGAGTGGACGAACAGCTCGTCCATGGATCTCATCGGCATTGTCAAGTCTCCTTGGTGTGACTTTCCGTTCAAGGCAAGAAACCGGAAAGACTGAAAGGCGCGCCGAGGGCGGCCCATACGCAAAACGTCGAAGGCCGCCCTGTCGTTCTTTATCGCTGCGTTCCAGACTTGCTTCCGCTGGTCCCGGTGTCACTGCTCCGGCCGCGGGTCGTGACGAACTGCGGCGCGTTCTCGAGGTCTTGGCGGGAAAAGCTTGCCGTCAGCTGATCCGAGCCAGGAGCACGCTGCAGGCTGTTGAACGGGATGGCGACGGTTTTCTCGCCGATGCCGAGGAAGCCGCCGACGCCCACCAGTGCGGCGACGATTTCGCCGTTCGGCGTCACCAGCAGGTCGCTGACCTCGCCGATCCGCTCGTTATTGGAACCGTGGATGCTCCGCCGCATGAGGTCCGACGCCAGCATCTGACCAGGCTGCTGCTGGTTCAGGAAACTCTGCTGACCGGGACCGCTCGGCGGGCTGGGAGCAGTGGCAGAGGGTGGCTGCATCTGAGGTGTCGGTGGCGTACCGACGGGAGGTGTTGTTGTCTGTGGCTGTCCAGTCGCCGCCGGGGGGGTGGATTGCTGCGGTTCCGGACTCTGGATCTGAGACACGGCGGCGGTGGCGCTAAGCACGCTCAAGGCCGCGGACAAAGCAATGATCTTCCTCACGTTGGATCTCCTCTGAGACTTCCAGCATGGGTTTGGAACGATCGACAACGGGAAGGGTTCCGGGCATGCAGACGGCTGCTCGGTAACCGCGCTGCTCACCAATGAGGAACGCACTGACGGGCCCTGGCGTTCTCATCCGGGGCCCGAAGCAGGCGCTCGAGCGCTTCGTCCCCTGATGCAAGGCGGTCAGGAATCGACCTGGAAGGGCAACCCGTGGCAGTTTCATTCGTCCAGCGCTGGCTCAATCGCGCCAAAGCAAGTGCTCGCGAGGAAATCCAGGAAACGGCGCGCTCGGCGCTGGCCTATGTTGTTGCCGTCTTTGCATTGCTGATGGCGATCGTTTTTCTGACACTGGCAGCATTCTGGTGGCTCGAGGACGCACTGTCCGCGGTCGCGGCGGCTCTGATCATCACCGCGTTCTACGCCAGCGTGGCCGCCGTGGTGCTGATCAGGGCTTCGTGGAGCAGCCATCCGCAGTCCGCGCAGGCCGTTTCGGAACAAGCCCCGCCCGAGGAAGCGGAAGCCCTTACTGGGGACATGCCAAGCAATCTGGGCGTGGATCTCGGCGGCGTCGCCAGAATGCTCGCCGATTCCGGTTTCCGCACCGAAAGCCTCATTGTCAGCGCCTCGAGCGAAGTCACGCGGCAGCTGACACCGCTACAGTTCGTGGGGCTTGTGTTCGTCGCCAGCTTTCTGTTCGGCCGCCGGCTCCGGCGCTGAGCTGCACCAGTTTTCTGCCGCGCGCCGCGTTGGCCTGGGATAGTGGCGGGGGATCAGGGCAGATCAGCTCCTGGCGGCCCGCTTCTGCGGCATGGCCAGTGCGGCCGCATCGATGGCATCGGGTCCGAAATCATCCGGAGACTGCACTTCGAGGATTGTGGCCAGCTTCTGGCGGGCGCGATTGGTACGGCTCTTCATCGTGCCGACCGCGCAACCGCAAATGGCTGCCGCCTCCTCGTAGGAGAACCCCGAAGCTCCGATGAGAAACAAGGCTTCGCGCTGATCTTCAGGGAGCTGCGCGAATGCCCGCTTGAACTCCTCCAAATCCAGGTGCGCGAGCTGAGATGCCTGCTGGGCGAGCGTCGCCGCGAACCGGCCCTCGGTGTCGGAAATCTCTCGGGTGAGTTTTCGGAATTCCGAGTAGAAGGTATTGCGCAAAATCGTGAACAGCCAAGCCCTGAGATTGGTGCCCTGGGTGTAGCGGTTCCTGTTCGCCCACGCCTTGACCAAGGTCTCTTGGACAAGATCGTCGGCGCGATCCGGATTACCTGTGATCGAGCGCGCGAAGGCCCTCAGGCTGGGTATTTCACCCAGCAGGCCATCACGAAAGCTCGCCTCGGTCGTGGTCGGCGGCGCCATCTTCTTCCTTCTCCGCGAGCGCTTGTAACAGTTCCACGAAACGATCGGGAACAGCCTGGTTCACGGACTCGTCGAACAAGGCCTTGAGCTTTGCGCCAATCTGCTCTTGGATATTCTCGTTCAGTGCTGGGCTTGCCACTTCCTCCCCACGAGCTCCCGTCGGCTCGCCTTCAGGCGAGGCCTTTCGCTTGGCTGAATGATTCATCGGATCGACCCCGTGCGGTGGGACGCAGAGCGGCGCCCGTCAAGCAAACGCGACAACGGACGTGCAGTTCCACTCTGGACACAAAAAAACAGTAGTCACCTGCAACCAACTGGAGCGTGACGCGTTGTCAGTATAGGATCGCCAGAAGGCGACCGCTAGCGTCTGGGCAGTAATGAGTAGGGGCGTCTCTCATGTCGATGGCCAACGTTGTCGGCTCTCACATCCCACATCTGCGGCGATTTGCGCGGGCTCTGACAGGCTCGCAGGCCGGCGGCGATGCGTATGTGGAGCAATTGCTCGAAACCCTCGTCGAAGACCCGGCGACATTGGCGAAATCTCAGGATTCGCGGGTAGCTCTCTATAAGACCTTCATGCAAATTCTGACTTCCGTGGCAGCAAGCGGTTGGCAGGCCCGTCCAAAAAGCTGGGCATCGGGTTTTGACCGCAACGTTTCAGCTATGACGCCACGCACCCGGCAAGCGTTCCTGCTGCGGCATGTAGAAGGCTTCACGCTTCCCGAAACGGCGGAAATCCTCGGTGCGACCGAGGAGGAAACTCATCAGCTGCTTGAAAAGGCGGGCGAGGAGATCGCGCGCCAGGTCGCGACCGACGCCCTCATCATCGAGGACGAGCCGCTGATCGTCATGGACCTGACGCAGATCCTCGAGGAGCTTGGCCATCGCGTCGTCGCAGT
Source organism: Pseudomonadota bacterium (assembly GCA_023416575.1). Classification (GTDB taxonomy): domain Bacteria; phylum Pseudomonadota; class Alphaproteobacteria; order Rhizobiales; family Hyphomicrobiaceae; genus ZC4RG25. The sequence continues at coordinate 11,841 of JAEZHL010000264.1, read as the reverse complement.
TGCCCGTACGCGGGATGAGGCGCGGCGGATCATGACGAAGCAGCGTCCCGGCTTGGTGCTGGCGGATATCCAGCTTGCCGACGGCAGCTCCGGTCTCGATGCGGTCAACGACCTGCTCGGACTGTTCGAGGTTCCTGTGATCTTCATCACGGCTTACCCGGAGAAGCTGCTGACCGGCGAAAAACCGGAGCCGACATTCCTGATCACCAAGCCCTATCAGCCGGAAACGCTGCGGGTGACGATCAGTCAAGCGCTCTTCTTCGACCAGAGATCGCGTCGGGCGGCCTGAGGAGCTCGGGCAACCCGCTCTGGTCTGCGCGGTCTCCCGCGCGGGGCCTATTCTCAACCCTCCTCACACGACATCTGAGGTGATGACGAATGATTGGCCGCCGTGACGAGGAAGAAGAGCCTATCAAGCGATCGCCCGTGGAGGCTCGGCAAGGCGGCCGGAGCCTCACGAGCCTCCGCGTCCTCGTGAGGTCGCTTCTCATCACCCTCGTGATTTTTGTAGTACTTTATTTCATCTTCTTCCCGCGCGGGTCGGGCGTCCCCTGATTGCTCAACGCTTCGGTTGCTGGCCAGGCATGCCTTGTGGGCTGCCGGCTTGTTGCCCCGGCGTTGCTTGGGGTTGAGCTGACTGGGGTTGTTGGGGTTGCTGCTGTTGCACCTGAGCGGGCGCTTTCTGCTGCTGGCCCGTCTTCCTGCCGATCTCGATGCGCCGTTCCTGCCCCATCCCTGATTTCATGTTGGCGGTAATGGTCAACACTCCTTTCCCGAAGGACGCCTGCAGGCTGTCCTCATCGATCTCTTCTGGCAGCGTCAGCTGGCGCTCGAAACGCCCGAAGCGGCGTTCCCGTATCAGATCACGACCGGCACCCTCCCGCAGCGTTTCGTTGCGCTCACCTTTGATGGTCAATACGCGGTCCTGAACGGTGCACGTGACATTCTGTGGATCGATGCCCGGGAGATCCACCTCGATCCGCAGCGCACCCTTGTCCATGCTCACGTCGACCTCGGGAGTTATTGCGCCGACATCGAGGCGACGCTGGGACATCGGCATGAAGCCCTCACCCAGAACCTGCTGGAAGACCTGATCGAGGTCGCGCTTGATTTGCTGGAACGGATCCATTGAGTACCGGGGCATAGCCATCGGCTGGCTCCTGAAATTGGGATTTTTGTTGATCAAGACTGCAGCACGAAGAACGCGCGTTGCTGAGCCGCGTTCCGGCGGCCAACGGGTGCTGCGGACCCGTGTGCAAGCTCCGGCAGGAGATTAGCGCCTTCGAGCCGTGCCTGTGCGCCAACGGAACTTAGCGGCCAAGGATGACGTTGCACACGCAGTAAGGCATCGCTCGAGGAATGGACTCGATGAAAAGCTGGAACCTTGTGACCTTGATCCTGACCATCATAGGCGGCTTGAACTGGGGTATCCTGGGCCTGTTCGACTACAATGTGGTCGCCGCGATTTTCGGCAGCTTCTCACGACTGGTGTACGTGATCGTCGGCTTGTCAGCGCTCTATCAATTGATCCCGTTTTCGCAGGCGTTCTCGACCGACGAGGTGCTAGCGGAACGTGGCACAACAACACGGCGGAGCAGATTAGGCGAGTAATAGCCGAAATTTGTTCGCGAAGTCGACTGCACCGGCCGCAGCACTTGTTTGCGGCCCGGGGAAACGCAGTAAAAAATTTCTTTGGTGAACTCCGACTGCCGGGGAAGCTGCTGGTAAAGGTGAGAAGGACGCAAACGGCGTTAAACAGTTGTTCGTGCGCCTGCGCGTCGACTTTCCTCGAAATTAATCATGACGGGACGCGACGAGCGCCAGTGGCGCTTAATCTTCCTCGGCGCTCCGCTTTTCGCAATTCTCAGTGAGCGCTGTCAGCGCCGCCACGAATGCGTCGCGTTGCCGGGCAGGAACCATGCTCAAGATCTGCTCGTCGACGCGGTCGACTGCGGGCTTCACAGCCGTCAGCTTCGCCCGCCCCTGGCGGGTGAGCTTTACGGTGTACGCGCGGCGGTCGGTTGTGCTTCTGCGGCGAACAACGAAGCCCTTGGCAAGAATCCGCTGAACGACTTCTGAGAGCGTCGACCGGTCGATGCCGGTGTGCTTGGTGAGCGTCGCTTGAGAGGCCCCTTCAAGGCCATCGAGCGCCGCCAGCACCGCGAACTGCCGGGGCGTCATCACCTGGATCTCGCTCTCGAACATATTCGAGGCGCACTGCATCGCTCTGTACAGCAGATGCAGCACGGAGCGATTCAATGTTTTCTCTTGATATGTCATGTTGTTTGAACACCACTGTCATTTGACTGTCGAAACCCCCGGAGACCAAATCAGGTTCCAGTTTTGCGGGGCTTGTGTTCGGAACTATTCCGACCCGTTTGGCGGATCACGCGGGCGCTTCCTTTTCCCGCCTGTTGGGGCAGCTTCTGGCGCGTTTTGCCGAAGTCGGCCCACGGATCGGCCTCCAGATGACGCAGGCGTCCAGGGAGATTTGAAACGGTATAATGGGCAGGTCCTATCTCGGCACTGAGCTCCTCCCACGCTATCGGCGCCGAAACGGGTGCCCCCGAACGCGCGCGCGTCGAATACGGCGCAACGGCGGTTGCTCCCCGGACGTTGCGCAGGTAGTCGACGAAAATGCGATGTTTTCTGGTGCGCAGGGACATCGAAGCTGTGAACCGCTCAGGGTGCTGTCGCGACATTTGCTCGGCAATGCTTTGCGAGTAGGCTTTGACGCTGTCCCAGCTCGCGGCAGGCTGGAGCGGCACGACGACGTGCAGGCCTTTGCCGCCTGTCGTTTTGACGAAACTTTCAAGCCCGTTTTTCCGCAGGAGGCCGCGCAATTCGTAAGCGGCATCGATGACGTTCTGCCAACCCAGTCCAGGGTCGGGGTCGAGATCGAAGAACATGAGGTCGGCATGATCGACATCATCGATCCTGCTGCCCCAAGGATGGATTTCGAGCACGCTGGACTGCACAAGTGAGATTAGGCCCTCGAGTGTCTCGATATAGAGGACGTCCTCATCCAGCTCGGGCGGCCTGATCCGGTGAATGCTTGGGTCGATGCCAGCCCATGCGTGTTTCTGAAAAAAGCAGGACTCGCTGATGCCCTCGGGGCAGCGCAGGAGGCTGAGCGGCCGTCGCACGATGTAGGGCGAGATCCACGGCCATATCTCGGCATAATACTGAGCAAGGCCCAGCTTTGTGACACCCGCATCCGGCCAGAGCAGGCGTTCCGGATGCGTCAGCTTCTTCTCGTCGAACTCGTGTTCGAAATGATCCTTCTGCTTTGGACCACTTGTGGCGACCGGTTCGGCGCTCACTTCCGTCTTTACCTCTTCGGCTGGCTTGTCCTCGCGCAAACCGCTATACACCGCCTGCCTGACGAGCCCCGCTCGCGTCCAGGTGCTGAAGTTGACCTCGACGACGACCTTCGGCTCCACCCATCGTAGTCCGCGCCGCCGCTCCGTTGCCGGAACTTCTGCTAAAGGCGGCGTCGAGCGTCGTAGCGGGTCGAGGAGCGTGAACAGCGCCTGTGCGATTTCTTCGGTGAACCCAGTGCCGACCCGGCCGCAATAGCGCAGCTTGCCTTTATCATAGACCCCAATGGCAATCGATCCGATCGCCCGCCTCGACGTTGTCGATGGGGAATATCCGATGACCACGAACTCCTGGCGCTCGATGCATTTCGTCTTCACCCAGTCGTTCCCGCGGCCGGAGTGATAGGGTTGGTCGCTTCGCTTCGAGACGATGCCTTCGAGCCCCATTCGGCAAACGTGTTTCAAAAGCGTTGCGCCCTCAGTCTCGAATCCCTCACTGAGGCGGATCGGGCTGTGTTCCGGCAACCCGCCGAGCACCTCTTTAAGCTGCTTCTTGCGGATAGCGAGAGTTTTACTGCGCAAATCTCTGCCATCCCGATAGAGCAGATCAAAAGCGTAATATTTGAGCGCGCTGAGGTGGCCATCCTTGATCGCGGCTTGCAGCGCGGCGAAACTGGATGCTCCGCCTTCGCCTTCCACGACCAGTTCGCCATCGATCACGGCTGAGCGTGCTGCGATACGTCTGAAGGCCATAGCAAGGTTGCCGAATTTGCCCGTCCAGTTGAGACCCTTGCGGGTCAGGAGCTCGACGCGGTCACCCGCCTTGAGTGCCTGGATCCGATAGCCATCGAATTTCACTTCGTGAATCCAGTTAGCATTGCTCGGTGGTTTTTGTGCGAGCTTTGCCAGGCACGGCTCAACGAAGGGCGGCAATTTGGTTTCACGCGCAGCGACCTCGTCGATCGTCTTGCCACTGATAACCGACGCCGGCTGCTCATCGAGGATGCTCGCGTCCCCCGCGCTGCGCGCCTCATCGTCGTGTGCCTTGATCAGAAGCCAGGCCTCTTTCTTGTCTTGCGGGCGCCCATGCATGCGAACGAGGTGCCACCTGCCCTTCAGTTTCTTCCCGTGGAGCACAAAATCGAGGTGGCCTTTGGCATAGCCCTCGTGGGGATCGGCTTCCGGCTCCCACGAGCCACGGTCCCAAACGAGCACGGCGCCGGCGCCATACTCTCCTTCTGGGATGTTGCCCTCGAAGCCGCCGTATTCCAGCGGATGATCCTCGACGTGGACGGCCAAGCGCTTGTCTCCAGGAACGAGGCTCGGTCCTTTAGTGACTGCCCAGCTCTTGAACGCACCGTCGAGTTCCAATCGAAGATCGTAATGGAGTCGCCGCGCAGCATGCTTCTGGATGACGAACTGAAGCTTATTCCTGGCTTTCTTTTTCGGACCTCCGCGCGGCTCCGGTGTACGCGAGAAGTTGCGCTTGCCGGCGTAATCCCGCAGATCGGAGTTCACGAGGCCCTCCTTGCTGCGGTCTTCGTCTTGCCGCTTCCACGGCGTCGCGCGGTCGGTGATGGTGACGTGACGCCGCGACTACGCGGCCGTGAACGGCTGGCCGGCTCGCCCTCGAGGCTGCGTCGCAAGGCTTCCATGAGGTTTGCGGTCGGGTGCGGCCGCGGAGCTTCCGGTACGTGTACGGGCTCGCCGGTCTTCTTGGATTCGATGATTTCCCTGAGGGCGCTCTCGTAGCGGTCCTCAAATTTGCTTGGATCGAAATGCGCCACTTTCCGATCGACAATATCCATCGCTATTGAAAGCATCTCGTCGGGAATATCGATTTCTGGGATGTCTTCGAAGTATGCCGCTTCACTGCGGACCTCGTTGGCATTGCGCAGCGTCGTGGCGAGCAGTCCATTGCCGCGCGGCTCGAGCAGCAGCATGCGCTCGCGCCGCGCCATGACGACGCGTGCGACTGCTGCCATCTGCTTCTTGCGGATTGCTTCACGGATGACCAGGAAGGCGTCCTGCCCTATTTTTCCCTCAGGCGCGAGATAGTAGGGCGCATCGAGATAGACCTCGTCGACCTCTTTGCGCGGTACGAAATTGTCGATGTCGATGGTGTGCGTGCTTTCGAGCTTGACGGAATCGAACTCGCTGTCCTCGACGTAAACGTAGTCATTCTTACCGACGGCGTATCCGCGGATGCGATCTTCGGGCTCGACCGGCTCTTCCGTTTCGCTGTCGACAACGAGGTACCGCGTGCGATGGCCGGTCTTCCGGTTCATGATGTTGAATGAGATTCGCTCGCGCGTGCTCGTCGCTGGATAAAGGGCCACGGGGCACGAGACGAGCGACAGCTTGAGGTAGCCCTTCCAGGTCGGTCTCGGCATCAGGGCGCACTCCCGGGCGTATGATTTTGAACGAGCTTGTCGGTCCGCGCGGGACGCGGAGCGATCGGCCAAACACTGCTTTCAACGGCTCGGCGGTTCCGGCAATTCGTCTGGCCGTGGTCTCGGATCGCGCTCCGGCCCCCCAGGCTGCCGGGTGGGGTCCAGCGGAGGCGGGACGGGCATTGGATCGGGAACCTGACCGGGAAGGTCGCCAGGCTTCGGCGGATTCGGCGTCGGGTGCGGCAAGCTCTGCTCTCCTTGCGAGCAAGTTGAATCGGCCAGCGCTTGGGGATCGCCGGGCCGGCATTCAGATCCCCTCATCGCGATCGGCTTTCCCCGCCCTTGCGGCCCGCCGCTGCTGCCAGTCCGCGGTTCTGAGAAAAGCTGCGCTTTTCCGGAGGAACGCTCTCTCCACCTTTGCGGCCGGCCTGCGCCGCCAGCGAGTGGTTCTGGGAGAAGCTGCGCTTTTCACGCGGCACGCTTTCGCCGCCTTTCCGGCCGGCCTGGGAAGCAAGGCTGTGATCCTGGGAAAAGCTCCGCTTTTCTGCCGGAACACTGGCACCTCCCTTGCGGCCGGCCATGGAGGCAAGTTGCGGATCTTGGGCGAAGCTTCGCTTCGAGGCCGGCACGCTCTCGCCGCCCTTGCGTGCGATGTCGCGCTGTTTCGCAGGATCCATGGAGGCGAAGCCGCGCTCGGAAGATGTGGGATGCCGCTCTTTTGGGTCGATCATGATCAATTGCCTTCCTGCTTCAGTGTTGTTTTCGCGGCTCCGTGCGCACGTTTCGCGAAAGGTCGAGTGACCTTTGGGTGGAGCAGTGCGCGGAATGAGTTCTGGCCTATCCATGATAGGCGCCAGCGACTTGCCGCCGATTAGAATTCGGGAGCGCCGAAATCATGTTCTTGGGCAAAACTAGGGCGTGGCACTTAAGTTCCCACGGAACAATGGGATGCAACCGGCGTTGCGAAAGGGAGAACGGTTAAAACGAGGGATAAATCGTGACAGCAGTCGAAGACGAAAACGGTGAGCGCGCGGGTCATTCCACCAAGGAGAAACCTCCGAAAAAGGGGCGCTCCAGGAAGCAGCAGCAGTCGATCGAGCAAAAGCCGGATAGGACGGGGCCATATGATGATCCCACCCGGCGCCCCGGATGACGATGGAGGAGTCAGGAATGGCCGAGGAAGTTGAAAAGGCCCGGCGCGAGCCGGAGGCGGTCGATCATACGCAGCGGAGAAAGCCCGAGCATGAGGAGGCGAAGCGGAGGTCAAACGAGGTGATCTATCTGCCTGACCTCTCGGACGAATAGGTCGGGGGGTGGCGCATCAGCGAGATGATGGCTGCGGCAAAGGCCGCAGCCATTCGTCTGTCGGGTCGGCTCATTTGCGTGTGATAATGAGTCCGAGCAGAAGTCCCACACCTGCGGCGACTGCAACGGAAACGGTTGGGTTGCGGGCGACGGTAGCCTCAAGCTCGCGAGCCAGGGGTTGCACGGTATCCTTTACGGACCCACCCACGGCGTCTGCCAGCTTTGAGAGTTCCGAACGGAGCGTCTCGATTTCAGCTTGATAGTCATCAGCGGGTCGATCCTCCATGCCCAGATTGCGCTCGATAGTGCTTGCGTGCGTGGCGCCGCCCGAGAATGGGTCAGTTCGGTGGGTGGTATCGGCCATCGGTTATCTCCTGGATTTCCTAAAGCTGAGCGGGCTGGCGGTCGGTCGCTACTCGAATTCAACGAGGGGAGTACGGATTCAGTTCCGTCTGCGCTTGCGCTCACGCGGGCTCTCATTCATCCCCGGCGTTGTACGGTGCTGATGACCGCGACGATGATGAGGGCGAGGATTGCGACCCAGAACAAGAGCCGGGCGCCCTCCATTGCAGTTCCGGCCAGTCCACCGAAGCCAAATAGTGCGGCAACGATCGCGACGAGGAGAAGAACGATGGCCCAATAAATCAGGTCACCGGCGATCACGAGTCCTGATCCTTCTGGCAACCCGGACGCTCTCCTCCTCGCCAGTGCGCCACCAGCTCAGCACGAAGGAAACCGCGAGGACCACCAGCAGTGCCCAGAACAGAATTCCTGTCGCGTTTCCTGCAGCACCCCCGGCGCCGAGCAGTGTCAGAGCGACAGCCAGGATCAGGAAGGCAGCCAAGCCCCATAACCATTTACTCAAGTCCACGACATCACCTATCTCGCAAGCGACAGCCCGCATCAGCTATCGGAATTTTCGCCGGGCCTCCCTCTGCGCTTCCCAGGCTTCAAGGTGCTGGTCATTGAGACTGGATCGCTCGCCGGGAATGTTTCCTGAAGGGCTTCATCAAGCTCCTCATCAAGTTCGCGCTTGCGGTCCTCGTCTGTCTCTTGGGCACGGCATGGCACCTCGCCTCGTTGGTGATCGGCATGACGATCATTGTTTTCTTCGCGGCGGGGACCCGGCATTCCACCTCCTGAACCAACGTCCTCAGCTTCGTTAGAACCGTCGTCTTTTCAATCCGTTCCTGTGCTGGTTAGGTGCCCGAACTCTGAGATTGGAACATTGGTTCGGGATGGACTTCGCAGAGGCAAACGCTGCCCCTATGTTCATCGCAGCTTGAAGGGAGGCGCCAATGAGAGCGGGCATCAGCGAAGCGTGATGCCCTCCTATAAAACTAAGTCCGCAGGCGAAGGCGGCTGTACTCGGTTTCCGTCATTCCATAAGTCCAGGCAACCGCTTCGCGTGGCGAGCGTACGTTTGGAGGGACTTGCAGGAAATAATGACGGTAGGTGCCATCCGGCTCGGCGGTGCCGTTAACGACCTCGACGGCGGCCCATGCGTCGTTGTTCCACCATTGTTTGCGCCACAGAATGCCGGTTTCATCGCGGGCGATGGGGATTGCCCCGCCGCTGGCGACATACTGGGCAGGTGTCATGATCTCGATCATGCAGCGCCGCAACAGGAAATCAGGATGCCGATCAATGAACGATGGCGTGATCAGGTTCGGTTGCTCAATCATCCAATCCGGAACTTGGACGCCCTTCCACATATAGATCGACAGGCCGTCCCGATATTGCAGCGCTGGCCCGTCGCGGCTGTGCAGGCGCGCCTTGTCGTCGACACGCAGAATATTTGGGCGCTCGCCGAGCCAGCAGACATTCTCATGAGGAACGATCCAGCCTGAATTTCTGGCGATCGCTAGGATGCCTTCCAGCGCCTCTGCATCGGCGCTGCCACACAGTGAAGAGAGGTAATCGCAAGCGGCCAGCCAAGCAAAATCGGGATGTCCCCAGCTGCTGTCTCGAAATCGGGGAGAGCGACGCATCCGCCAGCCCTGCTTCAGCCTCGCCCAAAATCGCGGGCGTGCATCCTCAACGGCGGCGTGCACCACCTCGTTGACGGCAAGGCTCGTCGCGGCAGGCAGGCGCGTGCCGTTGATAACAGTATGACGCACTCCGAGGCTCACTCGCGCCTCGGCGTAGGTGATCACACGTGCGAGGGGGTGATCGTGCACCTCGCGCTTGACGCTACTGCCAATAGTGCTGCGAACGCTGTTGTGCCATTCATTGGCGAATTCGAGCGGCCCCTCGCACCAGGCGATCCGGGGAGCCGCCAAGCCGGCCGATCGGTAAGCTATTTCCACACCGGCTTCCGCAGCCGCGCGGTCGGCAGCGTGCGTTTGCACCCCAACTGACGCCCAGCGGGTTCGGCATTCTGCGACTTGCTGGATTTGGAGCGGCGAAAGCCGCTCCAGCCGCGTCCGTTGGCTAGTCTGCGACAACACGGGCGTCCTTCGGCTCCAGTTCGCGCTGGCGACGCACGCGATACGTGCCCTTGGGCAGCGTTACGGGGGCGTGCTCCTGGTGTTGAACGCGTGCGGCTGGACCATCGATGTTGATGTGCCCGATATAAAGGCCGCCCGGGACATCTCTCGCCAAGCTGTCGTCGCGGAACATGGTGACCCGGCCGTAGATCGAGTGATGATGCCCAGTCAGCTCGCCTTCAGCCAGGACGAAAGAGCCGTCAGCAGCCGCCGAGGGCAGAGTACCAGTTGGTTGCAATTCATCGACGCGCTCTATGAGCAGGTCACCTTGTGCATATAAGTCTCTCATTTCAGGGCTCCCAGTTTCCTGTTGGCTGCAGGTTCAACCGAAAAGGCATTCTTAGGTTCCCAGCTCGGATCCATATGGCCGCCGAATGGAAATGCGTTCACCGGTCGTCTGCAGCGGCAATAAAACAGGGGGCGCCGAGGGAAGGCGCCCCCTGCACCGACCACATCTCTCGCCACGGGGGGGGGGCGTAGGGAGTTTGTTGATGCGGTCGCAATGAGCTAACGCAAGCATTGCCAAGTGGTTCCGGGAGCGTCTTGATTTTTTCCTTTCACGCGGAAATATGGTTTACGCAGGCCTGCTGTGAGGTCCGGAGCCGGAGTTTCTTGGTCGGAAAGAGGGTCGTATCCCTAGGTGCCCGCCTGCTAGCACTTCTTGAAGCGTCCCATATATCGGTAGGACTGGACACCTGCAAAAAGTGTTCCGGAATGTCCGAGCGGCACGACGATGCTTCGGATTTGCGGATTATACCGCTGCGCCTCCGCAGCGATATTGATGGCAGAGCGATAGGGGACGATGGTGTCAAATCGGCCGGCGACGAATGTCGATCCAGACCCGATGTTGCGCAAATTGTTGATCGGGTTCAATTCATTCAAGGCCGATTTGAAATCCGAATAGGTGTAGCCGCGCGCTTTCGCCAAGCGTCGCACGCCGACTGCCAGGGAGCTGGTCCAAATCAGCACCTCGCCGCGATCGCCAGGCGCTATCGCCCACACCCGGGCTCCCAACATATTGGCTAAATAGATTGCTGCGAAATTCCCGATGCTGAGGCCCATCAGCGTCAGTCTGGCTGGATCGAGCCGGCGCTGCTCGAAGAGATGAAGAAAGTCCTCGACGACGACCTGCAGCGCTTGAATGGAAACGGTCGGGCAGGGGCTGACGATGGCGTACGGCATTTCGTATGCAATCGTCACATCAGGAGGCAGGAGCCCAGCCTCGCGGCATCTCTCGTAGCCGAGGAGCCATGGTAGAAAGCAGACGACCTGCTCACGCTCGAAACTTCCACGCTCCGTCGCGTGAACCTCGATCCGGCGGCAGTTCAATCCGCTATGGCCTCTCCTGCCGATGCGGTGCGCTTCCACTTTGTCATGAATCACGGAACGTCTCGAACGGCGGCCACGGGCTTAGTTGCGGCTTTGACCGGGATCGTGGCTACCTGGCTGGTGCCGCTCGCCAGCCTCTCCCATCGGGTGGCTAGTTTCTGCGCCGGAGGTCGTACCGGTTGGGTGGCTCGACGGAGGCGCCTCGCCCCTCGGCTTTGCCTCGGCGGCGTGTTCGCGTTGCCGACGAGCCATATTGTCCTCGAGCTTCTCGACGCCGGTGGTCGCCGCCTGCAAGCCCATTCTGGCCAAGCGGACTAACTGGTAGAGCGACAGGGCGACGATTTCGCGTGCCGTTTCGCCGGCGTTTGGCCGGCCGGTTTGGTCGCCTTTTTTCTCGTCCATTTTCCGCGCCCTTTCTGTGGCTTCGTCCTCGCAGGGCCGATGTCACTTAACGCCTCCATTGAAACGGGGTTCCCCGGAGAGGGCGCTTGGCTGTGCGGGGCCCGGAACCCCGGGCGATCTACAGGGGTTGTTGGCTGACCGGGCAGTCATGCTCTCACCAACAGCACGAGGCCGAATTCGTGGTCTATCATCCCACCACAGTGGCGGAGGTGACCGTCACCGCTGACCTGCTGCGGAAGGCAGTTAGCGCCATTCACCAAGCGCCCAAGGATGAAGGCGCCACCTTGGAAGGGTGCGTCAAGGCTATCATCGAGGTGCTGCTGGACGCCGGCATCGAGGAACAGCAGGAGTTGGTGGACCTCGGCTCGGCCATCTGCGCCCGACTGATGGCGTTTGCCGGATTGCTCAATTCGCAAGCAGCTGAGCCGTGGCTCACGCCGATCATCGGGCGGGCGGGGCTTTCTATCGATCGGCCATTGCTGGAAGCAGTCGCTATCGCGCCGTTGATGGTGAAGCGAGGGCGCTATCAATTCGACAAGGAGATCTTCTTCGCGATCGTGCTGGATCGGGCCCCCGTCGCCGGCTGCGGCTGAGTTCACCGCA
>JAEZHL010000332.1 GCA_023416575.1 Pseudomonadota bacterium | reverse complement strand
GCGCCGCGGGGGGCATCGGCTGCACGGCGGCGCTGCGAACTGGCGCGGAAGGCACCATGGCAGGCTCGGCCGGCGGCACGATGCGCGCTGGCTCCTCAGCCACCGGCGCACTCGTGGGTGCCCTGGCGATGAGACGCGGCGCAGCCGCCGCGCTGCCTGGCGGCGGCGGCTCCATGCTGCGGGCCGGCGGCAGTGGCGGCGGACGCCCGCCGAAGCCGTCGACGATCGTCATGCCCGGCACCGAAACGGTCGGCGGCAATCTCGGCTCGCTCTGCGGCGGCCCGATGGAACCGTCGCGGCTGACCATGACCGTGGGGACGCGCCGCACGCCACTAGCATCCTCATCGGCCGCGAGCGAGCGATTGCTGCTGCCGCTCATGCCATCCGCCTCGAGGCGGCCCATGAGCTTGCTGTCGGAGTGAGCGAACTGCTTGCCGCCCGGGTCGTCGGGTTGCGATTTGGCCGGCCGCGTATCGGCCTGGATGACCGGCGGCGTGCCGCTCTTCCCGGACGGGCCGACGATGGTCTTGTACCCGTAGGCGAGCGTGCCACCGACGACGATGGCGCCGACCAGCGCTCCGGCGATCAGCAGGCCGCGACGGCCACGGCTTCGACCCTCGTATTCGTAGTCGTCGACATCCTCCAGGTCCGGATCGTCGAGATCCGAGCTCCCGGCGACAGGCAGGGCCTCGTGGCTCCGCTGGGCATAGTAGTCGGCAGCGCCACCCTGCACATTCTGGTGAGCATAGGCGTTGGGGTCCTGCCAATGCGGGTCGAGCTCGTCGTGATGACCCTGATGACCGGGATGACCCTGATGGCCGAGATGTCCGGCGGCTGCCGCGCCATAGCCGCCCTGCCCCGCGGCATCCGCGGGCATGTACCTGCCGAGATCGTAATCCTGCGGATCGGGGCTCGGCTGCGGGTGTTGTTGCTGCTGCCACTGGTCGTACTGGGCACTGTGCAGATGATCGCGCAGGGAGGCGTGCCCGCGCCGGGCCTGGCCGGTCGGTTGCAGCTGGGAGAGGCCATCGTCCGCGTACGGGTCGTGGCGATGCGTCGAGAACTGCGGCTCGGAAGCCGGTGCAGACTGGTGGCGCGGGTAATGCGCCGCGTTCTGGTGATGATGCTCCGGAGCGTACTGGTCGAACGGCGCCGGCCGATAGCCCGGAGCAGCGGCATTCGTCTGGCTGCCGAAGAATGATGGAAGCTGAGAGGGTGAGAACGGCTGGTGCGCACCCCCGTTATCCTGGGGATAGTGTCCGGATTCCTGCGGGTAGTGATACGGATGATACTGTGGCTCAGGCTCCCCTTGCGCCGCATAATCGGTGTGGTATTGGGCTGGCTGCTGGTAGCCTGACGGTGCCTGCTGCGGAGAAAGATGCGGCCACTGATGTGGCCGATGCCCGCCTACATCCCCCGGATAAGCAGATGGGTCCGTCTCCGATTCATGCTGCCAATCCTGGACGTGGCCGCCCCCACGCGTCACCGGACCCTTCGACCGTGACATCTCCGACTTCCTTTGCACCAATCGTACGCACCCCGACGAATCAAATTATCGCATTTCCTCCGGGGCTTGCACACCGAGGACAGAAAGTCCTGACGCAATTACTCGCTGTGTTGCTGCAACCAGGGCCAGTCTCGCGGCAGTTACTCCGCCGTCCTCGGGTTGTATGAAGCGCAAATGTGGCGATTCATTGCCGCGCGCCCACTGCTGGTGGAACGCGGACGCCAGATCATAGAGGTAGAACGGCAGCCGATGCGGCTCGCGCTCGCGCGCGGCGCTCTCGATCACGCGCGGATAGCGGGCCAGTCGCTTGAGGATGTCGATCTCGCCGGGGTCCGACAGGCGCGACAGATCGGCGGCCCGGTATACCGCCTCATCGAGATCCGGGAACGCCTCGCGTGCATTGCGGAACACGGACGAGGCCCGCGCATGAGCGTACTGGACGTAGAAGACGGGGTTGTCTTTCGACTGCTCCACAACTTTCGCCAGATCGAAATCGAGCGGTGAGTCGTTCTTGCGCATCAGCATCATGAAGCGCACGGGATCACGGCCCACCTCGTCGACCACGTCGCGCAGCGCGACGAAGGTTCCGGCGCGCTTCGACATCCGCACCGGCTCGCCGTGCCGGAGCACCTTCACGAGTTGGCACACGGGGGTGAAGAACTTGGCCTTGCCATCCGACAGCGCATCGACCGCCGCCTTGAGGCGCGGGATATAGCCGACGTGATCGGCGCCCAGTACGTTGAAGTAGTCGTCGAAGCCGCGCTTCAGCTTGTTGTAGTGATAGGCGACGTCGTAGGCGAAATAGGTGTAGCTGCCGTCCGACTTCATCAGGGCACGGTCGACGTCGTCGCCGAAGGCAGTCGAGCGGAACAGCGTCTGCTCGCGATCCTCCCAGTCGTCATCGTCATGACCCTTGGGCCGTGGCAGCCGGCCCTCGAAGATGAGCCCTTTGGCCCGCAGCAGGTCGATCGCCTCCCGCACCTGATCGCGACCGCCCTCGGTCAGCGAGCGCTCGGAGAAGAAGAGATCGTGGTGGACGTTGAGCGCGGCGAGGTCGTCCTTGATCTGGCCGAGCAGCTCGGTGATGGCGGCCTGCCGCGCGATGGCGAGCGCCTCCGCCTCCGGCATCTGCAGCAGCCGTTCACCATATTCGGCGGCGAGCGCGGCGCCGATCGGCTTCAGGTAGTCGCCGGGATAGAGCCCCGGCGGGATCTCGCCGATGTCCTCGCCCAGGGCCTCGCGGTAGCGGAGAAAGGTCGAGCGGCCGAGCTTCTCCACCTGCCCGCCGGCATCGTTGACGTAGTATTCCCGCGTCACTTCATAGCCGGCGAACTCCAACAGGCTGCTCAGAGCATCGCCGAACACGGCGCCGCGGCAATGGCCGACGTGCATCGGGCCAGTGGGATTGGCCGAAACGTACTCGACATCGACGCGCTGGCCCTTGCCGAAGGTGCCGCGCCCGTAGTCGATCCCCTGCTCCAGGATGCCCGCGACGAGCCGGTGCCAGATGTCGGGCGCCATCGTGAGGTTGAGGAAGCCGGGGCCTGCCACCTCGACCCGCGTGAACACCGGGTCGCCGGCGAGCTTGGCCGCCAGCAGATCGGCGATGTCGCGCGGCTTCATCCGCGCGGGCTTCGCCAGCACCATGGCGACGTTCGAGGCGATATCGCCGTGTGCCGGATCTCGCGCCTCCTGCAACTCGACCTGCGCGATCGGGAGATCGGCGGCGAGTTTCCCCTCGGACTGCAATGTCTCGAGCGCGCTGCGGATGCGCTGCACCACTTCGGCGAATACGTTCATAACGACCTCAGGAAAATGAAAGCCGGCCGCGGGCGCTGGCGCCTCGCCTCGGATTTCGACGGCTGGACACGGGCTAACGCAATTCCGGGGTAGCGTCAAACAGCCGTCGGTGCTCGGAAATGGCGTAACGGTCGGTCATGCCGGCGACAAAGTCACCGATGAGGCGCGTTTTTTGCCGCGCCCCCAGCGTGCCGGCCTCGGCCAACCAAGACGCCGGCATGGCGGCCGGATCCTCGCGGTAGCGGGCGACGAGATCGCGGACGATGCTCTCGGCGCGCGCCATGATCGCCATCACCCGCGGGTGCCGGTAGAGCCGCGCGAACAGAAATGCCTTCAGGCGCTTCACCGCGCTTTCCATGTCCTCGGAGAAGGCGACCGCCGGCCCGCCGGCGCGGCGGATGTCGTCCGGCCCCTCCGGCGCGATGGCCGCTAGGCGCGCCCGCGAGCTGCAGACGGCATCGGCGATCAGCACCGTGATGAGCTGGCGGGTGACACCGTAGATCCGGCGCGAGTTGTCGATCGCCGTCATGCGCTCCAGCCCGTCGAGGATCGGTGCCAGCAGGGCAAGCTCGCGCAGGTCGTCGAAGGCGATCAGGCCGGCCCTGAGACCGTCGTCGATGTCGTGGGTCATCCACGCGATTTCATCGGCGAGCGCGGCAGCCTGCGCCTCTGCCGAGGGCCAGTCGTCGAGCGCCAGGTCCATCTGCTCACCGAAGCGGCGCACGGCGTGAATCAGCACCTTGTCGTCAGGCTTCGTGCTCGCCTGAGGGGGACCATTGTGCTTGATGAGGCCCTCGAGCGTCTCCCAGGTCAGGTTGAGCCCGTCGAAGGCCGGATACTTGCGCTCGAGCCGCGTGACGATACGGAAGCTCTGCACGTTGTGATCGAAGCCCCCGACCTCCGCCAGCGCCTCGTCGAGGACTCGCTCGCCCGCGTGTCCGAAGGGAGGGTGGCCGAGATCATGGGCCAGCGACAGCGCCTCGGCCAGGTCCTCGTCGAGGCACAGCTGGCGGGCGATGGTGCGGGCGACCTGGGCGACCTCGAGACTATGAGTCAGGCGGTTGCGGTAATGATCGCCCTCGTGGAAGACGAACATCTGCGTCTTGTAGGTGAGCCGCCGGAATGCCGTCGAATGCAGCAGACGGTCTCGGTCACGCTGCAGCGGACTGCGCGTCGGGCAACCGGGCTCCGGGTGCAGCCGCCCGCGGCTCGGCACACGGCTCGCCGCATAGGGGGCGAGCGCGCGCGCTCCGGGTGCCAGACCGGCGCCGTAGTCCCAATGTCCCTGCTCCTGCTCCATGGCGTCCTGCGACTTGGACAATCGGGCCCCTCGGCTTATCTTAGATCCCGTCGATGTGTGATAGGCGCGATTCTTGCCAGGGTGTAAACGCTTTGGAACCCTGCACGTGCCTCGGATCGTCCCCACCGCTGAACTCCCCAAGAGGTTCGCGGAATCAGCTTTTTTGAGAGAGCCATGAGCGAAGGTTCCATCACCCTCACCGAAAGCGCCGCCCGGCGCATCAGCGAGATCGCGGCCGAAGAGGAGCGCAACAAGCTGCTGCGCGTCAGCGTGGAAGGCGGCGGCTGCTCGGGTTTTCAGTACAAATTCGATCTGGTCGCCGAAAGCGCGCCCGATGACCTGCTGATCGAGCGCAGCGGCGCCACGGTGCTCATCGACCCGGTGTCGATGGAGTACATGGCCGGCTCCGAGATCGATTTCGTCGACGACCTGATCGGCGCGTCGTTCAAGATCAACAACCCGAACGCAACGGCCGGTTGCGGCTGTGGCACGAGCTTCTCGATCTGAATTGCTGAGCGGACATTTCCCCTGAAGCCGTCACCATGTCGTGAGTGGCGGTGGGCGCGATGCTGCCCGGTAGGAAGCTGGTTTGGACCGGCCCGTAACGACGCCGGGCGCAATACGGCACCCGCGCTGGCTCCAGCGAGCGCGCTGTTTGCTCAATCAGGAGAAGGTAAGGGGCGAACCGGGGGCAGTCGCTATTCGCCACTTCCTGGGTGCGGACGTCAGTCCTTCGCCCGCTCCACATAGCTGCCGTCCGCGGTCATCACGACGACGCGGGTGCCGGCGCTGATGTGGGGCGGCACCATGACCCGGACGCCATTGGAGAGCACGGCGGGCTTGTAGGAGGAGGACGCCGTCTGCCCCTTCACCACCGGGTCGGCCTCGACCACCTCGAGCGTCACGCGCTGCGGGAGCTCGATGGCGATCGGATTGCCCTCGTAGATGCTCACGGTGCAGGTCATGCCTTCCTGGAGATAGACGGCCTGGTCGCCGACGATGTCCTTCGGCACCGCGATCTGGTCGAAGGTCTCCGGGTGCATGAACGTGTAGCCGGTGTCGTCCTCGTAGAGGTAGTTGAGCTCGCGCTCCTCGAGGTAGGCGCGCTCCACCTGCTCGGTGGTGCGATAGCGCTCCGTCACCTTGACGCCGTCGGCGATGCGGCGCATTTCCAAGTGCGTGACCGGCGTGCCTTTGCCGGGATGGATATTTTCCGCCTTCAGGACGACACACAGCTTGCCGTCGACCTCGAGCACGTTGCCCTTGCGGATCGAGCTTGCAATGACCTTTGCCACAGATTTCTCCGTAATTGATATCGGGGTCCGCCGCCGGCGCGCACGCACGGCAGGGCAGGACTGCATTCAACACGCGGCGGTTCATAGCCTGTTCGGCGGGCGAGGCCAAGGCCGGGCAGCGCGCTTCGTCGAATTGGCAGCAGGCAGCGGGCTTTGATGAGGCAGCGCCGCGAGATCACGCCCTCCCCCTGGTGGGACGCGGGGCGGCATGCCGACCGCCGCCCGTTCCTGCTCGCCCGCAACAGGATCAAGGCCGCCCTCCGGCGCTGGTTCGAGGATCAGGGCTTTACCGAGGTCGATACGGCGATCCTCCAGGTCTCGCCCGGCAACGAGGCGCACCTGCACGCCTTCGAGACGACGCTTCTGACGCCGGGCGCGGCCCGGCAACCGTTCTACCTCCACACCTCGCCCGAGTTCGCCTGCAAGAAGCTGCTGGCTGCGGGTGAGAGGCGGATCTTCACCTTCGCGCCCGTCTTCCGCAATCGCGAGCGCGGCCTCCTGCACCATCCCGAGTTCATGATGCTCGAGTGGTACCGGGTCGGCGAGGATTACGACGTTCTGATGCGGGATTGTGCGGCCCTGCTCGAGGTCGCCGCAGCAGCAGCAGGGACGAGCAATTTCACCCATCGTGACAGCTCGGTCCCCGCTTCCGCTGAGCCCGAGCGGATCACGGTCGCGGGCGCCTTCGCCGCGATGGCCGGCATCGACCTCCTCGCCACCACGCCGGGCGGCGCGCCAGATCGCGAGGCACTCGCCGCGGCGGCTTCGGCGGTGGGCGTGCGCGTCGCCGCCGACGATACCTGGGCCGACATCTTCAGCCGCGTACTCGTGGAACGGGTCGAGCCGCACCTCGGCCGCACCCGCCCGAATATTCTCGCCGAATACCCGGTGAGCGAAGCCGCCCTCGCCCGGCCCACGGCCGCGGACCCGCGGGTGGCAGAGCGCTTCGAGCTTTATCTGTGCGGCGTCGAGCTCGCGAACGGCTTCGGCGAGCTCACCGAGCCGGAAGAGCAGCGCCGCCGGTTCGAGGCGGAAATGAACGAGAAGGCGCGCGTTTACGGAGAGCGCTATCCCCTCGACGAGGACTTCCTGGCGGCCCTCGCGCACATGCCGCCCGCCTCCGGGATCGCGCTCGGCTTCGACCGTCTGGTCATGCTCGCGACAGGAGCCCGCCACATCGACCAGGTGGTCTGGACGCCGCTGCCGGACGTAGCCGGTTGAACGGCTCAGCCTATGATCCGGGCCATGCCGGCAACGATAGAGCGTGAGTTTGGCAGGACAGCATTCGGGCGCGATGCGGGCGCCTACGCCGACGCGCGACCTGATTATCCTGCAAGGGTCTACGAGATCTTGCGAGAAACGTGCCGTGCGGGCCCACGAACCGCGGCGTTCGAGATAGGACCAAGAACCGGGCAGGCCACCGGGCGGCTGCTCGATCTTGGTTGCAGCATCACCGCGATCGAGCCGGATGAACGTCTGGCCGCCGCTTTGAGCGAGCGGCTGAAGCAGCATGCGGCCCGGTTGTCGATTCTTCCGCTTGCGTTCGAAGATGCGGCGCTGCCGGCGTCGTCGTTCGATCTCGGCATCGCGGCAACGTCGCTGCATTGGCTCGATCCCAGGACAGCGCTTACGAAGGCGTTCCATCTTCTGCGCCCGGGTGGACGATGGGCGATGTGGTGGACCGTCTTTG
>JAEZHL010000168.1 GCA_023416575.1 Pseudomonadota bacterium | reverse complement strand
TGCGGGCGCACTGCGCCAAGCTGCTCGGCTGGGACATCTCGAAGATCCGCGTCACTGCGACGGAGATCGGCGGCGGGTTTGGCGGCAAAACCGTCGTCTATCTCGAGCCGCTGGCGCTGGCCCTCGCCGCCAAGGCGCGGCGGCCGGTGAAAATGGTGATGAGCCGCGAGGAGGTGTTCCGTGCCACCGGCCCGACCTCGGGCGCCAGCATGCGCGTGAAGATCGGTGCCAAGAAGGACGGGCGCATCACCGCGGCAGAGGCATTGCTCAAATACCAGGCCGGCGCCTTCCAGGGTTCGCCCGTGGGACCCGGCGCCATGTGTGCGTTTGCCCCATACGATCTCGAGAACGTGAAGGCCGTCGGCTACGACGTCGTGACGAACCGGCCGAAGGTGGCCGCATACCGCGCGCCCGGAGCGCCGATCTCGGAATACGCCGTCGAGTGCGTCATGGACGAGCTGGCCAAGACGCTTGGCCTCGATCCCATCGACTTCCGGCTGAAGAACGCAGCCAAGCAAGGGACCACGGCAGCCTATGGGCCCAAGTTCGGACCGATCGGGCTGATCGCCGGCCTCGAGGCCGCCAAGGCGCATCCGCACTGGTCCGCTCCCCTCGGGCCGAATCAGGGACGCGGCATCGCCTCCGGGTTCTGGTTCAACATCGGCGGCGAGACGACCGTTCAGCTACAACTCAACGAGGACGGGACGTTCAACCTGTTGGCCGGAACGCCGGACATCGGCGGGCTCCGGGCTTCGTTGTGCATGATGGCCGCGGAGGAGCTGGGCATCGAGGCTTCGGACATCCGGCCACTGATCGCCGATACCGCTACTCTCGGGTACAACTTCCTGACTGGCGGCAGCCGTTCGACCTTCGCTGGCGGCATGGCCGTGGTCGAGGCGGCGAAGCAAGTCATCAGCCAGGTCTGCGCCCGCGCCGCAAAGCTCTGGGAGCTGCCGATCGATGCCGTCACGTTCGAGGACGGGATGGTGAAGCCAGCTGGCGAGAATGCGGGCAAACATGAGCCGCTTAGCCTCGCAGACTTCGGTCAGCTCGCCGGGAAGACGGGCGGCCCCATCGTCGGCAATGCCTCGATCACGGCTCAGGGTGCAGCGCCGAGCTTCGGGACGCACATTGCCGACGTCGAGGTGGACCCGGAGACGGGCCGGGTCAGCATCGTCCGCTACACCGTCATCCAGGACGCGGGCAAGGCCGTGCACCCGAGCTATGTCGAGGGGCAGTATCAGGGTGGGGCTGCACAGGGGATCGGCTGGGCACTCAATGAGGAGTACGTCTACGGCGATGACGGACGGCTGCAGAATGCCGGATTCCTGGATTACCGTATCCCGGTCGCCTCGGACTTGCCGATGATCGATACGGTGATCGTCGAAGTCCCCAACCCCCGGCATCCCTACGGTGTGCGCGGCGTCGGCGAGACTCCGATCGTCCCTCCGATGGCCGCCATCGCCAACGCCGTCGAGGACGCCACTGGCATCCGGTTCACCGAGCTGCCGATGTCGCCGCCCAAGGTGCTCGCGGCGATCGAAGCGGCGCGCGCGAGCGGAGATACGAAGCTCAAGGTGTGAGTGCGTCGGCACTGCGCGAGCTTCCGAGTTGGCGTGGTGTGGGGAGAAGCCGGCCCGTTTGCTGCGCCCCGCGCTGGGGTGCACGAAGCGCTTGCGCGCGACGACGTTGCCTAGTGGCTATGGTTCGGGTTTGATGCGGGTGGTGGGGCCGTAGAGCTCCCGGGGCCAAGGGGACGGGGCCATGGATCGGAGAACATTCCTCAAGACGACGACGGCAGCGGCTGGTTCGAGCCTCGCTGTTTCGGCTGTGGTTGGACAGGCCGTCGCGGCAACACCTGAAATCACTGCTCCGGCGCTCAATACTGGAATGGCGGAGCTAGCCTTTTCGACGCCATGGACTGCGGACGAACCCGTTCGGGGTGATGCCGCGGCTCGGCTGGTGGCGAGGCTCAAGCAGACACTCGGCGACCGCTATTTCATCCGGCAGGTGGATGATGCGGCTGAGGCGGACCTGACGTTTGCGCTTCATGATGCGGACGCAGACCTCGGCTTTGCCTTCTTCGGCGGACTGCCGGGCTCCTTCGGCCTCGACCCGGCATTTTTGCAGGCCTGGATTGCAGTTGGCGGGGGGCAGATTCTCTGGGACGATCTTGCAGCGCAGCATGGGTGGAAACCGCTGCTTGCGGGTCATACCGGGGCGAGGCCGGGTCTCTGGGCGAGCCGTTCCCTGGCAGACATACGCGACCTCGAAGGGGGATCGGTTGTTCTGGCAGCCGGCACCCCGCTGGCGCGTCTTCTCGGCGTTCGGGACGCGGCGCCGACGAGCGCTTCGGATATCTTCCAGCGCCTTGGCGATGGTCATCTCACAGCTGTCGAATGGGGCAACCCGCTCACGGGCCTTGTCGCCGGATGGGCGCAGACGGCCCGGTATTTCTATCGCGGCGGCATCCATCGGCATGGAAGGAGCAGCATTCTCAATGTGCGGCTGAGCCTGTGGGAACGGTTGCAGCCTTCCGAACGCCTCGCGCTGGAAGGTCTTGCGGCGCATGAGCTGAGCCTGGCGCTGGCCGAGGCGATCGCCCATGAGCGCTTGGCCGCGGAGGCGTTGGCTCGGTCGGAGACACTGGGTATCCACGACCTTCCTTCGGCGTTGACCGCGGACCTGAATCGCGTGGCGGCCGCGTATGTCGAGGAAGCAGGAGCAGCCTCACGCAGCGCTGCCCACATCCGCGACAGCTATCTGGCATTTCGTGTTCAAATCGGTGAACCGGAACTGCCGTTTCCGACCGCCTGAATCCTGGTGTGAATGGTCCGTTGCGGCCGTTTTGCAGCGCACACCTAGGCGGTTGCAACCTGGGCCTGAAGCACCAACATTCTGGATTCCTGAAA
>JAEZHL010000124.1 GCA_023416575.1 Pseudomonadota bacterium | reverse complement strand
CGAAGTCGGTCGGCACCACCTTGAGGACGCTGGCCGCCGGTGGCACGGGTTCAGCCAGCTTCTCGGCCGATTGCGCCGGCTGGGTCACGGGCGTCGTGAAGCCTTCGGGTAGAGGAATGTGGCCCGTCGCCGTGAGGCCGGCCGCTATGGCGACGCCCGCGATCACAATGAGGAGTGCGCGATTCATAATCTCAGCTCCCGCCCCTTGTTCGATATCAGGTCAGCGCGTCTTCAGTCGTGACCGGCTCAGTGCTGCCGGTGCTGCTTCCCGGGTCTGCAATGGGATTTACGAGCCGCGCCACCACGTCCATGAGGACGGGGAGCATGGCCCGGGCGTCGTAGTCCGGATCCACGGCGCGCCGCCAGAACAGCCCGTCCCCGAGGAGCACGACGAGCTGTGACAGAAGGCGCGGATCGAAGGCAGGCGCGATCTTCCCGGCCTCCTTCGCCTCGCGAAAAATCTTCTCGAAGCTCTCGAGCACGTAGCGGTCCACGGACCTGAAGATCTCGCCCACGTCCGGGTTGCGGGTCGACTCGGCCGCGATCTCGATGCAAAGCACACGCTTCGAGCGCGGCTCCTCGATCGAATAGTATTCGGCCAGCTTCCCGAGCGCGGCGATGAGGTCCGGGGACGCGGCGAGTTCCGACAATTGCGCGGCAAGATGATGACGGTCCCGCTCGGTAATACCGGCGATCAACGCTTCCTTTGAGGCGAAGTAAAGATAGAGCGCCCCCGCGCTCACCTGCGCTTCCTTGCAGATGTCCTGCATGGTGGTGCGATGAAACCCGGAACGGGAAAAGCAGCGCTCCGCCGCATCGAGGATGTGCTCACGTCGGGCGGCCTGCGTGGAGGGCTTGAGCTTCGGCATGCGATCGCGTCTCCGACTGTTCCGTCCAGCTTGACGGCGCAACGGCTGTAAACTGAACGAATGCTCGTTTTATTTGCTCGGGATAAATGGAGATTTCAAGGCGATCTTTCCGGGCGCGCAAGAATTCGCCGGACCCGTGTCGCGGAAGCGCGCGGCGGGCCAGGGCGACGGTTCAACTGGAAACAGTAACGGCACATCGGAGCACATCTCGGCGCCTCCGTGGTCGTACAACTAAAATGTCCGACCGCCGCCGTTTGAACACAAAAACCATATATTTCAGGCAATTAACCAATGATGCTCACGGTTCCGTAAATTCGCGGCGCCACCGGATTGGAAGTCCAGAACAAGGACTCACTCTGGCACGCATCTTGGATCGGCTACGGTCGCGGACGCCAATCGCGAGCATGCGCGGTGGTGGTCCGATCAGGCAATGAAGCTGGGTGGGGGATATGGCGGATCAGGGCCAACAGGTCGCTGTCTACGGCTCCTTGCGCGATGTCTTGCGTGCTCTCGAGCAGGAAGACGATGACGACCTGATAACGCATTGGAGCCCCGACTTCGGGCGCTCGGACCGCGCGGGTGCCGGGCCCAAGGCGGTGCTCGCCGAGGTCGAGCACCGACCCATCATCGACGGCGGCTCTCTACATGCCACGGATGGTGTCGCGCCGCTGCGCTGGTTGCGGCGCATCGATCTTGGATCGGCGAGTGCCTCGCTCGGGATGGCGGTGCCGGTTCTGGGCCTGATCTTCGCCGGCGCACTTCTTTTCGGCCCGCTGCCGGAATCCGACTGGGCTTCGGCCGCTCTGTCCGTTCCGACGGCGTTGACGCCGGAGTCCCCGGCTGGCTTGCAGCGGCTCGAGGATGGCGTCGCCGCATTCGCCCTGCTCGGAAGTCGGGCGCTGGCTGGTGGCGATCAGCCCCCGGTCCATGCCGGCCTCCAGCTGGCGGCAAAACCGGAAGTCGTGCCGCGGCCGGGCGAGACCGTCGATCTGCCATTCACCATCGCCAATGCGACCGCTCTGCCGCAAGGAGCCCGGCTCATCGTCCGCGGTCTCCCCGAGAACGTGGCACTCTCGGCGGCGGAGCCGCAGCCTGATGGCGCCTGGGTCGTGCCGATCGACCGGGCGGCCGACGTGAAGCTCACCGCCTATGCGCTCCCGGCACGCCCGAGCCAAGAGTTGGTTGCCGAGCTGCAGTCCGGTACGGGAGCGGTTTTGGCGCGCGCGACGACCAAGTTGAACGCTGCCGCAGAGCCTGGCGAGCATTCGCAGGCGGTGGCGCAGGCGGAGCCGTCGCCGGCGCCCGCTCCCGCGGTCATGGCCGTGAGCACGGAGCCGCCGGCCCAACGGGCAAAGCGCCGGTCCTCCTCGGCTGTTTCCAGCTGGGTGGCGACGGTTTCTCAGCCCGCTGAATCGCAATTGACCGCGGCCAGTCAGAGTGAGCCGGCCGCACCCGCGACCGGCGGGCAGAGCCCGGAGCGGGAGAAGCCGGAGTGGATGCAACCCTGGAACCGCTCGGCCCTCGGCGGCGCCCGCTGATCTCGTGCGGATTTGTGCCAGCGCACGTCACTCTATATGAGAGGGGCGGCGAGGCGGCGCGGTCCGATGGTCCGGATCATCGCGCGCTGATCCAAGTCGCTCGCCCGATCAACCAGGATTGGCGGACAAGCATGAGCACGGACAATGGAGCCTGGCCAGATCTTTCCGGGCGGCTCGTCGAGGACGCCGGCGAGCGGCGGCATATCCTGCCGGTCAGGGTCTATTTCGAGGACACCGATTTTTCCGGGCTCGTTTATCACGCAACCTATCTGCGCTGGTGCGAGCGGGGCCGCTCCGATTTCCTGCGGCTGCTCGGTAACGATCACCGGGCCTTGATCGCGGGAGCGGAGGGCCGTGAGCCGGCAGCATTCGTCGTCCGCCGGATGAAGCTCGAGTACCTGCGGCCAGCCCGCATCGACGAGGTTCTCGAGGTCCACACGCGCGTTGCGGAGATGGGTGCGGCGAGCCTCACGCTCGCTCAGACGATCACCCGTGATGGTGTCGTGCTGTTCGATGCCGAGGTGATGGTGGTGCTGGTGAGCGTTTCGGGCAAGCCGATGCGCATCTCGCAAGCCCTTCGCACAGCGTTCGAAGGCGCGAAGCCGTGAGCCTGTGAATCCGCCAATTCGTAAAATCGTGAGTGAGCGCCAATTCAGGCGTCATCATTTCGCGACTTCACGGCGGGGCGAATTCACGATTTGGTAGTTGCGGGGAGCAGCGGCTACCGGAGGGGCTCTTGAAACGGACCGACTGGGACGATCCCGACATCAGGGAGACGGTGGCGGGGCACGCGCGATTCCGGCAGCAGTTCGAACGCGACGCAGCATTCTATCGTGACCTCGCCACCCGCAAGCAGAAGCCCAGGCTGCTTTGGATCGGCTGCTCGGACAGCCGGGTGGTGCCGGCGCAGATCACCGCCGCCGATCCCGGCGAGTTGTTCGAGATCCGCAATATTGCCAACGTCGTGCCGCCGGCGCAGGCCGACGACGACTCGGTCGGGGCCGCCATCGAATATGCGATCGTCCACCTCGGCATCGATGACATCGTCGTCTGTGGGC
The DNA here is from genome assembly GCA_023416575.1 of Pseudomonadota bacterium. Lineage (GTDB taxonomy): Bacteria > Pseudomonadota > Alphaproteobacteria > Rhizobiales > Hyphomicrobiaceae > ZC4RG25. The sequence continues at coordinate 7,445 of JAEZHL010000124.1, read as the reverse complement.
ACACGGGCTGCGGCGGCATCCAGGCCATGCTCGATGGCTTCGAGCCGTCCGAGGACAGTCACCTCGGCCGCTGGATCGACTTCACCCGCCCGGCGCACCGGCTGGTCGAGGTCGCGCACGTGGCCCAGTCGGAGCGGCTGCTCGACACCATCAAGGCGCACGTCCTATTCCAGCTCGACAACCTGTTGACCTACGAGCGCGTGCGGGAAGGCGTCGAGACCGGCAAGATTGGAGTGCATGGCTGGCTCTATGACATGGAATCCGGCGCGCTTCTGGCCTACGACTCGGATACCGGACACTGGCAGCCATTGAGCGGCGGCCAGGAGCCGTAGTTTGGCCAAATTGGCAGACAACATGCGGGTTCTGGCCAGGGACGGCGCGACCGAGACTACGCTGTCCCCAACTGGGCGGGCGCGCGTGTGTGCCGGCCCTTTTGCTGTTGGCTTTCCGGAACGGCTCGGAAGTCACGTGAACTGTGAGGCTTGAGGGAAATGGTGGAAGGGGCATTGGCGCCGAGCGGCGGCGGCGTCTCGTTTCTTGAGCTGTTCATGCAGGCGCATGTGGTGGTCCAGATCGTCATGCTGGGACTGCTGCTGGCGTCGGTCTGGTCGTGGGCGATCATCATCGAGAAGCTGTTCGCTTTCCGCCGTGCACGGCTTGAGGCGGATCGGTTCGAGCAGCTCTTCTGGTCGGGCCAGTCCCTCGAGGAGCTCTATGGTGGCCTCTCCCGCGGGCGGACGATCGCCATCGCGGCGCTGTTCGTGGCTGCCATGCGCGAATGGAAACGGTCCGTCGAAGGCAACATCCGCGCGCTGGGCGGCATTCAGCTCCGTGTCGAGAAGGTGATGGACGTCACGATCACGCGCGAGATGGAGCGCCTGGATCGCCGGCTGCTGTTCCTCGCAACCGTCGGCTCGACGGCGCCGTTCGTCGGCCTGTTCGGCACGGTCTGGGGCATCATGACGAGCTTCCAGGCCATCGCCGCATCGAAGAATACGAGCTTGGCGGTTGTCGCCCCGGGTATCGCCGAGGCGCTGTTCGCGACGGCCTTGGGGCTCCTCGCCGCGATTCCTGCCGTAGTTTTCTACAATAAGTTCTCGGCTGATTCGACGCGCCTCGGGCAGCGGCTCGAGGCGTTCGCAGACGAATTCTCTGCCATCGTTTCCCGGCAGATCGACGTGCGGAGCTGAGCGGACGGTATGGGCGCCAGCGTTAATATGGGCAATGGCGGCGGCGGGCGCAGGCGGCGCGCGCGCTCGCGCGTGCCGATGAGCGAGATCAACGTTACCCCGTTCGTCGACGTCATGCTCGTCTTGCTGATCATCTTCATGGTCGCGGCGCCGATGCTGACCTCCGGCGTGCCGCTGGAGCTTCCGCAGGCCAAGGGCAAGCAGCTCGAGGCGCAGGACAAGGAGCCCGTCGTCGTATCGGTGACGAGCGACGGCAAGCTCTTCCTCGGCCAGGAGGACAAGACCCCGATCGGCCTCGACGAGCTCGGGCCGAAGCTGAAAGCTGTCGCCGAGGCGCGTGGCGGCATGGACGAGCCGATCTTCGTGCGCGGTGACCGGACCGTCGATTACGGCTCGGTTGCGCGCGTGATGGCGCGGATCAAGGAGGCCGGTTTCAGAAAGCTCTCGCTGGTCACCGAGGTGGAAAGCGGGGGGTGAACCGGCTGTGCAACTCGGACTCACAGTCTCCATCCTGCTGCACCTCAGCGTGCTGGCGTGGGCCATCATCTCGATTGGCTCGACGCCGCCGCTCAGGGTGCCCGAGCCGGAGCCGGTCGAAGTCGCCCTTGTGACGGCGGAGGATCTCGTTCGCCTGACCAAGGGTGATCGCAGCGCCAAGCAGCTCGAAGCGCAGCAGGCTCCCAATCAGGAGAAGGAGACGCCGAAGAAGGACCAGCCCAGGACGAGGCTGGAAGCAGCTGCGCCGCCGCCTCCACCTCCGCCGCCTCCGGAGGAAGCTGTGAAGTCGGAGCCTCCGCCGCCCCAGGAGGTCGCCGCTCTGGAGCCGCCGAAATCGGAGCCGGTCAAGGCCGAACCGCCGCCCGAGCCGCCGAAGGCTGCGCCGGCGCCTGACCCTATAGCCGAAAAGGTTGCGGCCCTGCCGCCCGAGCCGGAAGGTCCGACGCTGGAGGAGATTAAGGCCAAGGAAGCGGCGGAAGCTGCAGAAGCGGCGCGGAAAGCCGAGGAAGCCCGGCAGGCGGAAGAGGCGCGCAAGGCCGAGGAGGCCAGGAAAGCCGAGGAGGCGAGGAAAGCCGCCGAGGAGAAGAAGCGCGCCGAGGAGAAGAAGAAGGCTGACGAAGCCAAGAAGAAAGCGGACGAGGCGAAGAAGAAGGCCGAGCAGAAGCGGTTGGCCGATGCCAAGCGCAAGGCCGAGGAAGAAAAGAAGAAGAAGCAGTTCGATGCCGACCGGATCGCTGCGCTGCTCAACAAGGTCCCGGACCGGAGCACGCCGCCCGCTGGCGCGCCCGAGCCGCCCGCGACGCCGACCAAGGCGCGCGGCCCCGTCGCCGGCGCACCGGAAGGTCGCGACACGCAGCTCAGCGCCAGCCAGAGGTCGTTGCTCGGCGTGATGATGAAGCGCGCGGTCAGTCGCTGCTGGAACATCAACAGCGGTCTGGAGGGCATCGACCGGATAGTCGTCGAGGTCGAGATTCGCCTGAGACCGGACGGGCGGCTGCAGCAGACACCGCGGGTCGTCAATTCCGGGTCCGGGCCGCTGTTTACGGACGCCGCCAACAGTGCGGTGCGCGCGCTCGTGCAGTGCGAGCCTTATGATCTGCCTGAGCAATTCTATGAAGGCGGGTGGGACCACATGGTGGTCACATTCGACCCGCAGCGAATGTTCTGAGATAGACACACAACCCGGGGCGCCGTCGCAGCTCCCGGGCCAAACCAGGTCGAGACGAACGACGATGACCGGAACCAAGAACGATCGCGGCGTCACGCGCCGCAGGGCTCTGCAGATGGGGCTCATCGGGGCAACGGCGGCGATGGCGCCGCAGGCGTTCGGTCAGACCCGCATCACGGTGGACGAGGCAAATCTGCAGCCGCGCCCGATCGCGATCCCCGAGTTCCTGAGTGACGATCCGCGGCTCGGTGCGGAGGTTGCCGCGGTCGTCGCCGCAGATCTCGAATCATCCGGCCTGTTCCGTCCTCTCGACCGCGCCGCATTCATCGAGCGCATCCGCGATCTCAACACGGCACCCCGCTTTGCTGACTGGCGGTCCGTCGGCGCCGAGGCGCTGGTCGTCGGACGCGTCGTCCAGACAGGTGATGGCCGGCTCCGGACCGAGTTCCGGCTGTGGGACGTGGTGCTAGGCAAGCCGCTGACGGGCCAGCAGTTCTCCACCGTATCGGCCAACTGGCGGCGGATCGGCCACATCATCGCCGACCAGGTCTACGAGAAGCTGACGCTGGAGAAGGGCTATTTCGATACCCGCATCGTCTTCATCGACGAGTCCGGCCCGAAGGACCGCCGTCTGAAGCGGCTGGCGATCATGGATCAGGACGGCGCCAACGTGCGCATGCTGACCCAGGGCCGCGAGCTGGTTCTGACGCCGCGCTTCAGCCCGACCAGCCAGGAAGTCACGTTCATGCTCTACACCCGCGATCAACCGCGGGTGGTCCTGATGCGGCTCGATACCGGTGAACGCGAGATCGTCGGCGATTTCCCGGGCATGACCTTCGCGCCGCGTTTCTCCCCCGACGGGCAGCGCATCGTCATGAGCTTCCAGTCCGGCGGCGATTCGAGCATCGTCGAGATGGACCTGCGGTCGCGCCAGTCGCGCCAGCTCACACGCTCGCAGGCGATCGACACGGGTCCGTGCTATGACCCCACGGGACGGCAGATCGTCTTCGAATCGGATCGGGACGGCACCCAGCAACTCTATGTCATGGGCAGCGACGGCTCCGCCCCTCATCGCATCAGCCACGGCGAAGGGCGCTACTCGACGCCGGTGTGGTCCCCCCGTGGCGACTACATCGCCTTCACCAAGCAGTTCGCCGGGCGGTTCCTGATCGGCGTGATCAAGCCCGATGGCTCGGGCGAGCGGGTCCTGACCGAGGGGTACCACAACGAGGGGCCGACCTGGGCGCCGAATGGACGCGTGCTGATGTTCTTCCGCGAGCAGCAGGGATCGAACGGGGGCCCGCGCCTCCACTCGATCGACCTGACCGGTTATAACGAGCGGCTGATCCCGACCCCGTCATTCGCCTCGGATCCCGCTTGGTCTCCCTTATTGAGCTGAGTACTGCGTATCCTAACGCCGGTTAACGGTTCGCTAACCCGACTCGTGGCAGATTGCTTGTGATGCTCCAGGGCTTTTTTGCTCTGGGCTTCGCAAGGATTGCCACAATCCGGCGGTCGGAAGTCCTTGATTCGTCAGATTGGGCGCCAAGTCACACGGCGTGGCAAATTCGCATCTACTTGGGTGGAAAACATTTGTCATTACCCGTCCGTCCTTGATCTGCGTAGCCCACACCGGTACCCCAATATTCGGCGACTGCCGAAGCCATTAGGAGATGACCATGCAGGGTGCAAAGGGTGCGATCGTTATCACGGCGATCATCGCGGCTGTTGCGCTGGGCGCGTGCCGCCGTGAGGTACCGTATGAGCCGATGAAGCTCGGTGCGGAACTGCCAGTGGCCGAGAAGGTCGCTCGCTAAGATTCGGTGGGGGCCAACAACTCTATCAGGAGAATGGACATGAAGGGCGCTATCGTTCTCGCGGCCGTTGTTGCCGCGGTTGCTCTGGGGGCATGCCGCAAGGAAGTTCCGCATGAGCCGCTGAAGCTCGGCGGTCCGGTCGCGACCGAGGTTGCTCGCTGATTCGGAGGAGAGCCTTTCGGCTCTCCAATGATTAGCCAGGATAAAGGCCGTTCCACGCCGTCTTTAATGACGGAAGTGGTTCGGCCTTTGTCGTTTCGGTGAAGAAATTCGGGTAGTTCCGACAGCGCTCACGTCTGCCCGCGATTGTGCGATCGTGTGGTGTTGCTATTGCACCACCCCCTGTTGCGGGGAGCCCGAGCCTCCCTAGAACGCGCTGCCGAAGTCGGGGGCTAGGAATCATCGCGCACGAACCGTGCACGACACGCCTTGCGCGAGATATGTCTCGCAGGGATCCTCAAGCGAGAAATATGTGAATATATCCGCGATTGGTGTTGTGCTCTCCGTCCCCGCATTGTTTCAAGAAGTTGAAAGCCAGCCACATTTTCGTACGATCACGGGGTTAACCGTAATTCGCACGTGGGCAGGGCACGGTTGATTGTCACGCTGCCGGAGGTAGCACCAGGCAGCCGGAGACCAACAGAAGGGATCAGTTTGATGGGGACCTTGATGCGGTTAGTGCGCGTGGGAGCTGCTGTGCTGCTCGCGCTCTCGGCTGCAGCGTGCGCCAACAATGAATTCCAGGATGGCGCTGGTCTCGGTCCGGGGGGGCGCGGTCCCGCGACACCAGGCTCTCAGAGGGACTTCGTCCAGAATGTCGGTGATATCGTGTATTTCACGACCGACAGCACGGACCTGACACCCGAGGCGCAGCAGACGCTCGCCGCTCAGGCGCGCTGGCTGCAGCAGTATCCGCAGTACACGATCACCATCGAAGGCCATGCCGACGAGCGCGGCACGCGCGAATACAACATCGCGCTCGGTGCGCGGCGCGCCACGACGGTCCGCAACTATCTGGCGCAGACCGGTATCAACGGCCAGCGCATCCGGACGATCTCGTTCGGCAAGGAACGGCCGGTCGCGGTCTGTAACGACATTTCGTGCTGGTCACAGAACCGCCGCGCGCAGACTGTGCTGAACAATCGGGCTGGCAGCTGATCTTCCCTCGCGAGGGGTGACGACGGCCGCTTGTCGCGCGGATCAAAGTTTCGCCCTACTGGTGGCCGAAGTGCTGGAAGTATGGGGATGAACCGGGGCCAGCAGGCTTTCCGTGGTCCTTGCATTCCGGCGCGCGTTCGGGTGCCCCCTTGACACGGGTGCCCGGCGCGGGGCGGATTGCGACGGAGCGCGGTTGCAGCGCTCATCAGGGTCAGCCGTTCACGAGCGAGTCTAAGTCCGATGAGATGCGGGTATCGGTATTTGCTGGGTGTCGCGACGGCGGTTCTGCTGCCGGCGACCTGCGCTTTCGCTCAGCAGCAAGCACCATCGGGCCAACCAGGGCCTATTCTGCAGGGGCAGGCGGCTCAGGCGCAGAAGCTCGCCCAGGCACGCCCGAAGGGAGCTCCGGCCGCGAAGGGCGCCGGAGCGGATTCTGGCTCTGGCTCCGACGCGCAGCTTCGCCAGCGCGTCGAGCAGCTCGAGGAGCAGTTCCTCGATATGCAGGTGATGGTCGGGACGTTGGAGTCGCTGGCCAAGAATGCCGGCACGGCTGCGCCTTCGATGCGCGCGGTGCCCGCCAGCACTGGCTCTGCCGCCGACGCGGCGCGGATCGATGCACTCGAGACGCAGGTTCGTGCTCTGACGGCCCAGATCGAGCAGCTGGCGGGGCAGTCGCGGAGCAGCGCCGGTGGCGGCTCGTCGCAGCGCGACTCGTTCGCGCCAGCAATGACCGCTCCGAGCAGCCGCGCCGCCACCTCGCTCGAAGCGGGTTTCGGCTCGACGGTGGTGACGCCCAGTGGCGGCGACCGGATGGGCGGTTTATTCAATGACGGGTCGGCCGACGAGCGTCAGCCGCAGATCGCCCTGGCTCCGCCTGGCGGTCTCGGCGGTGGCGATCCCAAGCAGGCCTACGAGGCCGCCTATGGCTATCTTCTGCAGCAGAACTACGGAGCAGCCGAGAGCGCGTTCGAGGACTTCCTGAGCCGCTATCCCGATGATGCGCTCGCTGGCAATGCCCAGTATTGGCTGGGCGAGTCGCTCTACGTTCGCGGCCAGTACAAGGCTGCCGCCAGCGCCTTCCTCAAGGGTTATCAGACCTACGGCAGGAGCGCGAAGGCACCGGACAGCCTGCTCAAGCTCGCCATGTCGCTGGACCGGCTCGGTCAGAAGGAGGCGGCGTGCTCATCGTTCTCCGAGCTGAACGCGCGCTTTCCGAACGCGCCCTCGCACGTGAAGACGCGCGCCCAGACCGAGCGACAGCGATCGGGCTGCTGAGGTCCGCAGCATTTGACGTGGCGGGGGAGCGGCCACTTCCTATCTTCTAGCGAGAGATTCCGGGACTGCGCACGCGGTCCCGCGCAAGCCTTGGCAAGCAACGAAGCAATCGTTTCGGGCTAATCCCGAAGGAACATATGAGTTCAGGTGCGGCAGCGGGCGAGCCGATCGGTTCCGAAGAGCGCGACCGCCTGTTGCGCGACATTCGCTTGCCGGTGGCGGTCGCCGTGTCCGGCGGCGCCGACAGCACCGCGCTCATGCACCTCGTCGCGGGCTGGGCCAGCTCCGGTGACCGTGCAGTGGCGGTCACCGCCGGCGTTCCACCTGTTCTGGTTCTGA
>JAEZHL010000112.1 GCA_023416575.1 Pseudomonadota bacterium | reverse complement strand
GGTCGGCGGCGACTTCAGATACTCGATGATCTCCGGCACCTCGCCGGCCTCCGTGATCATGGCGAGCACCTTGCGAGAGGTGCCGCAAACGGGATTGTGGTAAATGGTCACTGTCATCCGGATCGACCTCGCTTTCATCGGTCAGAGGCTGGGCCGGCGCCGGTCAGGATGCTGCACGATCGCCACCACTCCAGAGCGCCTGCTTGCGGCCGCACTTGTTTATAGTCCTCCCGCTCAATAGGTTCAGAGCTCATTTCTCAAGGGCCGGAGCCGCGCCATGCGCTACAACGAGGGTGATCGCGAGAGCAGGAACGTCGAGGATCGCCGCGGCGAAGACAGCCGGCGGTTTCCCTTTCCCAACGGCGGACAGCGGGTCCGCATTCCAATTCCGGTTGGCGGGCGCGGCGGCGGCCTGAGCCTCACGACGCTGCTCATTATCCTCGGGCTGATGCTCCTGTTCGGCATCAACCCCCTCGACCTGCTTCAGGGCAATCCCGGTGGCGTTCCCGACTACGGCCGCGAGTTGCAGTTCCCGCGCGGCGATGAGCGCGGTCTGTCACCCGGCAGGCAAGGTGTCGAGCTGCCCGGCCGTGGCAATCAGCAAAGGGGGGCGCAGGGAGAAGACGAGGTGAAACGCTTCGTCGGCCGGGTGCTCGCCGATACTGAGGACGTCTGGTCCTCTTTGTTCGCGCAGGCGGGGCGGCAATACCAGGAGCCGAAGCTGGTTCTGTTCAGCGGCGCCATCGACACCCATTGCGGCATGGGCGCGGCCCAGGTCGGTCCGTTCTACTGCCCCCTGGACCAAAAGGTTTACATAGACCTGTCGTTCTTCGATGAGCTTGCGCGCCGCTTCAAGGCGCCGGGCGACTTCGCTCAGGCATACGTGATCGCTCACGAGGTCGGGCACCACGTTCAGACCCTGCTCGGCATCTCGAAGAAAGTGCAGGATTTGAAGCGCCGCCTGCCGGAGCGCGAAGCCAACCAGGTTCAAGTGCGGATGGAGCTTCAGGCCGACTGCCTGGCTGGAGTCTGGGCCAAGCTCACCGATCAGGAGAACAACCGGCTCGAACCCGGTGACATCGAAGAAGGCCTCAACGCCGCGAGCCGGATCGGCGATGACACGCTGCAGCGGCAGATGACAGGGCGAGTCGTGCCTGATGCCTTCACCCACGGCTCGTCCGAGCAGCGGGTCCGTTGGTTCCGGCGGGGCTTCGAGGCGGGCCAGATGCAGGCCTGCGATACCTTCAGCGCCGACCGCGTCTAGCACCTCGCTGCCCGCGCAGATAGTTGCACCGAGCACGCCGCGGCATGGGCGTGCTCGGTCACTGACATCAACGCCGGATGCGGCTGATCTTCGAGCCTTCGAGTGTCAGGTTGTACATCAGGCCCTTGTTGTCGAAGATAAAGCCGACGATCGGGCTGGTGATCCTGGTTGTATCGATCGAGCCGCCGACGCCGACGGTCACCAGCGCCACCGACCCGTCGACTCCGACTTTCCAGCCATCGACGCGCTGGAAGCTGGCGAGCGCCTCGGGCGTCATGAACACGATGACCACCGATCTCGCCTGCGCGCCAAGCTGGAAGCCGATCGAAGCGGAAACCGTGTTGTAGTAGGCGATCGTCCGGCCCCGCGTGAGGAGGGCACCTTCGCCATATTCGCCGCCGATTCCCATTCCCGCCTTGATGACGGATGGGAAGACGAGGACGGCCGCTGACTTGGAGACAAGCTCACGCGCGCCGCGAACTTTCCAGAAGAACTCATCTATTGTGGCGCGAACATCCGCGTCGATCTGAGCCGCGGACGCCGCCCTGCTACTCTGAACCGTCCCCAACAGCGTCAGCATCGCAATCAGGGCGAGCGAGATTGCTCTCAGGCTATGAACCGTTCGCATTGCCATCCTCAGTTTTCGAATCCGCCCCTTACGCCTCGCGCCCTGCTTTACGCCGATGTTGGGCAACTTTCAGGTCGCTCGAACAACCTGAGGTAATCGGGTGTCGCAGTGATGCTTTTCCGTGACACGTGGCCGATGGGGCCTGGAAGCCCCGCCGATTTGCAGATATCAGTCACGATCAGAATACTGCATTTTTTGGCCGGCGCGGCAGACGCTGAACGATGACCGACATGAAGCTCTCGAAGGCTGGCTTGGTCGCTGTCGCGGCGCTGTGCTGCGGCGCGATCGGAGGATCTGCCGAAAATGCCGGCCGTAGCGTGCTGCTGATCCTGGATGCATCCGGCAGCATGAACGCGCGCTTGCCGGATGGGAAGACCCGGTTCAGCGCGGCGCATGATGCAATCGGCGACATGCTGCTGAAGTTGCCCGCGGAGGTCCGGGTGGCGCTGCGCAGCTATGGACACCAGTCACCGACGGCCGCGAAGAACTGCGAGGATACGGAGCTCGTCACGGCTTTCGACCTGGCCGGACAGAACCGGCAGCCCATCCTGGCGACGGTGTCCGAACTGAAAGCCCAGGGTTACACCCCGATCACGCTCGCGCTCAGACACGCGGCCGAAGACATCAAGCATGAGCCCTCGGCGGAGAAGGTTATCGTTCTCGTCAGCGATGGCCGCGAGACGTGTAAATCCGATCCTTGCGCAGCGGCCAAAGCGCTGGCCGACGCGAATGCCAGCCTCGTGGTCCACACGATCGGGCTCGGCGTCGACGGCGCGTCTCGAACTCAGCTGAAGTGCATCGCCGGCGTGGCGCGCGGCAACTACTTCGACGCGGCAAACAGCCGGGAGCTCGCGAACCGCCTCGGCGAGGCCGCTACGGCCCGGGCCGCCATTCAGGATGTGCGCAAGCCCGCACCTGCCACGACAGGTTTCCTGTCAGTTAAGGGCATCGCAGAGGCTGGCGTGTCTGTTTTCGACTCGCGTGACGACAGCCTCGTCGGCTCGGTCGGCACCGTCGAGCCCCGGAAAGCATTGCGGCCGGGCATCTACAGCGTTCGCTTTGCCAACGGGCTATGGACCGGGATCGAGGTCAGGGCAGGCGAGACAACGGTTATCGAGCCCGCCTATCTGAAGATCGAGAGCCCGGCGAAAGACAATCTCTACCTGCTCGATGCCGAGACGGGGGAGGAGCTCGGCGAATTCTTCATGGAATCTGCGCCTCTGACCACGGTGATACCGGGCCGCTACACCGCCAGGACCAGCCTGCCTTTCCTCTGGAACGACATCGAGTTGAAAGCGGGCGAGACAACGGCGCTCAGGCCGGCGCTCGCCCGCATCGTGCATCGCGGCGGCAATACCGAGCACGTCCTGTACCGGATCATCCAGCTCGAAACGGGAATTGAGGGCTGGGCTGTCAATGGAGACGACCTCAGCCTGCCGCCAGGTCGATACCGGATAGAGGATCCGGATCGCGAAGGCGTGTCGGCGGAGTTCGAGGTCAGGGAAAACGAGACGAGGGAAATAGCAATCAACCGTTAGAAAACCGGCCGCGATCGCCCGCGGATCGGATGAGATCCATCACCGCATTCTCACAATCCGGAGATGCCAGCCAATGCTGAAGAAACTTTTTGCGGCAACACTACTCGCGGCCCTCTCTCCTGCCTTAGCGCCGCTGCCTGCGGCGGCGCAGGAGGACAAACCGCGTTGCGGCGTCTTCTTCGACAAATGGGACGTTCCGGGTGCGCCTCCAGCCATGCTGATCATGGGTGGCATCGGCCGCGAGGTCATGGCTGCGCAAGACTGCCTGTCCAACAATCAAACAGCGACCGCGTGCGAGCACTATCGGCGGATCGTGAAGGTCCTGGACACCCGCGGTGCGGCAGTTCCCTCGATGAATCGATCCGATCTCGAGGCGATCATGAAGCGGCACAATTGCACGCCGTGAGGCCCTCGGGCTCGGAGCGCTGATTGAGGGGCCCGATGTCGAAGAGGAATCGGGCCCAAGGCAAGTCGATCCGAATTGCCGGATCGGCACTCCCTTCCGTTAGTCTGCAAACGGAAACAGATGCCAATAAGGCCGTGCCTCCTGGCGCACCCGCGCATTCGACGGCCGTGCCTCGAGCCGCTCCAAATACGCAGCAACCTTGGGAAAACGCCCATTCAGCGGTTGGACCTTGCTCGCGTAAAACAAGGACGGTGCCGCGGCGCAATCGGCCATTGTGAACCTATCACCCACGGCCCAACCGTCGGTCAGCGCGCGCTCCAGCCAGCTGTAGGCGAGATCGAGCCGTTCCCGGCTGTAAGAAACCCCGTACGGATCTTGTGTGCCCTCGGGGCGAATACGGTCGAACACGATCGCCTGCAGCCGGGCCATCACGAAATTATCGAATACCCGGTCGAAGAAACGGACGTCCAGAGCCGCGCGTGGATCCTCAGGGATCAACCGCGGGCCTTTCGCATAGTTCAGATCCAGGTACTCGATGATGATACTCGACTCGCGCAGGACACGCCCGTCATCGGTCAGGACCGGCATATGCTTTAACGGCCAAAGCTCGGCGAACTCCGCTCCGATCTCTGGATGCTCCGGCGTGAGCAGCTTCCACGTGAACGGAATGTCGTGCTCGTAGAGCGCGATCAGCACTTTCTGGCAGTAGGATGACAGGGGGTGGCCATAGAAGGTCAGTGCCATCGCTCAGCTCTCCTCAAGATGCCGATTGGTATTCTCGCCTGAGCCCAGGGGGCACCGAGCCGCGCCTGGTCCTCAGCTTCACGACAATCCGCAGGCGCAGCCGCCTGCGAACTCGCCCCATCCTTCTGGATCAAGACGCTTCGCCATTGGCGGCCGCCTCGAGGGCGGCGATGTCGAATTTCGTCATCTTGAGCATGGCCTCGGCGACGCGTCGCGCCTTTGCCTGATCAGGATCGCTCATCAGCTCGCCCAGCCGTTTCGGTGTGATCTGCCAGCACAGACCCCAGCGGTCGCGGAGCCAGCCGC
>JAEZHL010000110.1 GCA_023416575.1 Pseudomonadota bacterium | reverse complement strand
CTCGCCCGGCTCGTCGAGATTGCGAAGCCGTTCAAGCCGAAGACGGTCAAGGTCAGCGCGAGTGCCGCCGAAAGCGCCAAGATTTGGAAGGGCCGCAAATCGGCCTTTGGTGCCATAGGCAGGATTTCAGAGTACTACTGCATGGACGGCACCATCCCTCTGAAACAGCTTCCGCACGTGCTGACGCGCATTTCTGAAATCTGCGGCAGCCATGGTCTCAAGGTTGCAAACATTTTTCATGCCGGGGACGGGAACCTCCACCCGCTTATTCTCTACAATGCCAATGACCCCAAAGAGGTCGAAAAGGCGGAGCTTGCAGGTGCGGAAATTCTGAAGCTATGTGTCGAGGTGGGTGGTTGTCTCACCGGTGAGCATGGCGTCGGGATCGAGAAGCGGGACCTGATGCGGCATCAGTTCAGCGCGACCGACCTACTGGTGCAGATGCGCATCAAACTCGTGTTCGACCAGGACTGGCTGCTCAATCCGGGGAAGGTTTTCCCGCTCGCCGACCAAGCGCTGCTCGAAGCGGCCTGAGGAGCGCCAAGCTGTGCCAATGACAGTGAAAAGACCGGCCGCCGATTGGGAGCTGCCGAGCCTGATTGCGGAAGCGAGCGCTCGGGGTCAGCCGGTGGAGATCCTTGGCGCCGGAACCAAGCGTGGCGTGGGCCGACCAGTAGAGGCTGAGACAACAATTTCGACCAGTGCTCTGAGGGGCATCACCATCTACGAACCGACAGAGCTCGTCATGTCTGCGCGAGCTGGAACTCCAGTCGTTGAGATCGAAAAAGAACTTGCTGCGCGGGGGCAGATGCTACCGTTCGAGCCCATTGATCTCGGTCCGGCGCTGGGCGCCGCGGCAGAGAATGGGAGCATTGGCGCTGTGTTCGCGACTAACCTCTCCGGCGCCCGGCGAGTTGCGACCGGGGCGGCCCGCGACCACCTGCTCGGCGTGCGTGCGGTCAATGGGCGGGGTGAAGCGTTCAAGTCGGGCGGCCGCGTGCTGAAGAACGTGACAGGCTACGACGTTGCGCGCGGTTTGTCCGGGAGCTGGGGCACGCTGGCGGTGATGACGGAAGTTACCTTCAAGGTTGTCCCCAGGCCCGAGCGGACGGCTACGCTTGCTCTTTTCGGCCTGACAGATGAGCTCGCTGCTGAGGTGATGTGTCAGGCGATGGGCACGCCATCTGAGGTCAGTGGGGCGGTTCATCTCCAGAAGGTCATGGCAGGCCGGCTGCGGACGCCTCATCTTCGTGATCCCGGCAAATCCGTGACTGCGTTGAGGATCGAAAACCTGGCGAGTTTCGTTGCCTATCGCTGCGGTAAGTTGCGCGAGGTGCTTGCGCCCTACGGTGAGGCGGAAATTCTGGAGGATGACACTTCCATCGCCTTCTGGGGCGAGCTGCGACAGCTCTCTTCGCTCTGCGATGACCTTGACCGGCCATTATGGCGAATATCCACGAAGCCGACGGTGGGGCCTGCGGTTGTCGCCGCCGTTGGCCGGTACATGCCAGTCGACGCGTTCTATGACTGGTCTGGTGGCCTGATCTGGCTGGAGGTGCCCAAGTCGGCCGACGCCGGTGCCTCGGATATCCGGCGGGTCATCGCTCAATACGGCGGGCATGCAACATTGATACGGGCCGACGCCGGTGTGCGGTCCTCTATTGAAGTGTTCCAGCCGCTCGATCTTGGCCTGCAACGCTTAACCCGCAGCCTCAAGGCGACATTCGACCCTGCGGGCATTCTCAACCCTGGGCGGATGTACGCCTCGCTCTGACAGCCGCTGAATTAAGGCGGATTAGGAACAATGCAGACGAACTTCACGTCCGAGCAGCTCGAAGACCCCAGCATCGCGGAGGTCGAGAAGATTTTGCGTCGCTGTGTGCATTGCGGCCTGTGCACGGCCGTGTGCTCGACATATGTGCTGCTCGGCGACGAGCGAGATTCGCCGCGCGGCCGCATCTACATGATGAAGGACATGTTCGAGCGCGGCAGCGATGCCAGCCCAGAGGTGCAGCACCACGTCGATCGCTGCCTATCGTGTCTCTCATGCATGACGACCTGTCCAGGCGGCGTCGATTACATGCATCTTGTGGACCGCGCCCGCGTGCACATCGAGAATACCGGTCAGCGGAAGCTCAAGGAACGGCTGTTGCGGGAGTTCCTGGCCAAGGTCGTGCCTTATCCGGACCGCTTCAGGCTGGCGTTGCGCGCCGCGCCATTCGGAATGCCGCTACGACGCCTTATGCGCCGCTTCGGGCTGAAGGAGCTGGAGGCGATGCTCGAGCTGGCGCCGCAACGCTCGATCCGCTCTCCCAAGTATAGCGGTCCAGGGCGCGCGGCGACCCATGCCGAGCGGAAGGGCCGGGTAATCCTGCTTGCTGGTTGCGCCCAGCAGGTGCTGCGGCCCGAGATCAACGACGCAACCATACGCCTTCTGGCACGCCGCGGGGTAGATGTGGAGGTTGCGGCCGGAGCAGGATGCTGCGGGGCCCTCGTTCATCACATGGGCCGCGAGGCGGAGGCGATCGAGTTTGCCAAGCGCAATGTTGATGCTTGGTCGAAGCTGATGAGCCGTGAGACGATCGACGCGATTATCATCAATGCCTCAGGGTGCGGCACAACGGTCAAGGATTACGGGCACCTGTTGGCGCGCGAGGAGGGCTATGCCGAGCGGGCGCGGGCGATATCGGCATTGGCGAGGGACGTGACCGAATTCCTCTCTGAGTACGATCTCGGGCCGCCGAAGCGTTGGTCCTCACTCCGTGTCGCCTATCATTCGGCCTGCTCCATGCAGCATGGTCAGCGAATAACCGACGAGCCAAAACAGCTTTTGCGCGATGCGGGCTTCACAGTCATGGATGTTCCCGAGGGTCACATCTGCTGCGGCTCCGCCGGGACTTACAATATCCTGCAGCCGGACCTCGCGCGCCAGTTGCGCGACAGGAAGGCGGCCAACATCGCTTCGGTCAAGCCAGATCTCGTCGCCGCGGGTAACATCGGCTGTATTTCACAGCTCGCCCCCGGCCTCGACATCCCTATCGTCCATACGGTCGAGCTGCTTGACTGGGCTTACGGCGGACCGGTTCCGAAGGGATTGGAGGCGCTCGAGGCGTTTGTCAGCGATGTTCCCGTGCCACCAGGCCAAGCAAAGCGTTCACTGCAGGACTTCTTGCGGGTCTAAGCCGACGGGGCGGCGATAACTGAACCGACTGGCAGGGACCCGAGTATCGAAAGAGTTGCGACCGAAGGATCGCCTCCGGTGAGGATTGAAATTCCGGAGTTCTGTCTCGTTGCTGTCGTTGCCGCTAGCGATGTGGCGTCGATGTTTGCAGGGCGCCATTTTGCGTCCAGCGAAGTCCTGGGCCTAGCCTCACCGACTTGGCCCACATCGGCCGCGGAGCGGCTTGGTCGTCGCGAGCTGGTCGCCCTCAATGCGAGCGGAGCATCGTCGCAGCAGTTGATCGAAGTCCTCCGGCTTGCCAAACGCTTCTATGCGCAGCCGATCGCGTTCGTATTATCGGCCTCGGCCAATCGGCCCGACTTTAAGACGATCCGAAGCTTGGAGGGAATCGGCTTCCAGTCCGCACACCTCATAGATCCGGACGCCGCGGACGCTGTCCAGGTCGTGCGCGTCCGCCTGCGGGTGGATCGGCGCTATGAGCACGGGCCGTTTGACATCATCGGCGATATTCATGGCTGTGCCAATGAGCTCGAGGAGTTGCTGGACAAGCTGGGCTATAATGTCGCTTACGAAGAGATGAATGGCGAACGGCGCATCCGGGCCACGGGGCCAGCGGGGCGCCGGGTAATCTGCGTCGGCGATTTCACCGATCGTGGGCCGCGGTCACCCGATGTGCTCCGGATCGTCATGGGCTTGGCGGAGGGTGGCCTCGCCATGGCGGTGCCCGGCAATCACGATGTCAAATTCATAAAGTGGTTGCGTGGTGCCAACGTACGCCTCACCCACGGGCTGGATCTCACGGTGGCGCAGTTCGCGAGCGAAGATATGGCGTTCCGTGATGCCGTCCGCGAGTTCCTGCTTGGGCTGCCGAGCCATCTGTGGCTGGATGGAGGCCGGCTTGCCGTCGCCCACGCTGGCATCCGCGAGTCTATGATCGGGCGTGCGACCGACGCCGTGCGCGAGTTCTGCCTCTATGGCGATACAGACGGTGAGACGGATGAAACGGGGCGCGTCGTCCGGTACAACTGGGCGGCCGCGTATAGAGGCAGCACTGCCGTTGTCTACGGGCACACCCCGGTTGCCGCAGCGGAATGGCTCAATAATGCGATCTGCGTGGACACAGGCTGCGTATTCGGCGGCAGACTGACGGCGCTGAGATGGCCGGAGCGCGAAATAGTTTCTGTTACGGCACGGCGCACGTACGCACAGCCAGGACGGCCATTCGGCCTCCCGCCGGTCAGGCCGACTAAACGCGTCCGTCCGCTTCAGCATAGGCGGCCAAGGACTTAGCCGGTGCCCGTGCATGCCCATGACCGCCGCTGGCTCGAAAAAACCTGCGGCTGCGGTGGCATTGGCATCCTCGCGCTTTGCCCGGGCGCCCGTCTTGGCTATAAGGCGCGCAGCGCAACGCGAAAGCAGGCCTTTCGAGGCATTCGTCCGACATGGCAAAACCGCAGAAGGATCAACGGCCTGAGGCTCAGTTGCCGAAGGGCTTCCGTGATATCGAGGCTGGCGAGATCCGCGCCATGGCCGACATGCTCGCTCGAATCCGAGAGGTTTATGAGATCTACGGTTTCGAGCCGCTGGAGACGCCGAGCATCGAGTATACGGAGGCGCTCGGGAAGTTCCTGCCTGATCAGGACCGCCCTAACGAAGGTGTCTTCTCATTCACCGATGAGGATGAGCGCTGGCTGTCGCTGCGCTACGACCTGACGGCGCCACTCGCCCGTTATGTGGCCGCGAACTTCGATCGCTTGCCCAAGCCGTTCCGGCGCTACGCCGTCGGCCCGGTTTGGCGCAACGAAAAGCCGGGGCCGGGCCGATTCCGCCAGTTCACCCAGTTCGACGCAGATACGGTGGGCACCGACAACGTTGCGGCAGATGCCGAGATTTGCATGCTGGCCGCGGACACTATGGAGGCCCTTGGCTTCCAGCGCGGTGAGTACCTGATCAAAGTGAACAGCCGCAAGGTGCTCGACGGCGTGCTCGATGCAATCGGGCTTGGCGGACCGGATGACGCTGGCCGGCGCCTGACCGTTCTGCGCGCCGTCGACAAGCTCGACCGGCTCGGTATCGAGGGCGTCCGGCTCTTGCTCGGGCCGGGGCGCAAGGACGAAAGCGGAGATTTCACGAAGGGTGCAGGGCTGCCGGACAAGGCGATCGATCTTGTGGTGGCTTACCTGACCGCGGCCGGGCGGGACGGCGCGGAGAAACTGGCTCGTGTCGGAGAGCTCATCGGAGGCGGGGAAGGTGCCCCCGGGGTTTCCGAGCTGGTTGATCTGCTGACGCTCTGCCGGGAAGCGGGCTATCCGCAGGAGCGGATCGTTTTCGACCCATCAGTCGTTCGCGGTCTCGAGTATTACACTGGGCCGGTGTTCGAGGCGGAACTCACCTTCGAAGTCAGGAACGAGGATGGGCAGATCGTCCGCTTCGGCTCCGTCGGTGGCGGCGGGCGCTATGATGATCTCGTCGCCCGCTTCACGGGGCAGCGCGTACCCGCAACCGGTTTCTCCATCGGCGTCTCGCGTCTGCAAGCGGCCATCGCGGCCCGTGGCCGTGCGGCTCAGCGCGCAGGCACTGGCCCGGTCGTGGTGCTGGTCATGGACCGCAAGGAGCTGCCACGCTACCAGAGGCTCGCACAGCAGCTGCGGGCAGCGAAGATTCCGGCCGAAATGTATCTTGGCACGTCGGGCATGAAGGCGCAGATGAAGTATGCCGACCGGCGTGGTGCCCCCTGCGTCGTTATCCAGGGCGGTGACGAGCTGGCGAAGGGCGAGGTGCAGATCAAGGATCTGATCGAGGGCACCCGCCTCTCAGCGACGATCAGCGACGCCAAGGAGTGGCGCGAGGCGCGTCCGGCGCAGTTCTCTGTACCCGAATCTGAGCTTGTTTCGGCGGTGAAGTCGGTTCTCGCTCGTCACCAGGACGGCTGAGGGGCGGAACTATGGTCGCAGAATCTGCCCGCAAATTCGCGGCATTGGAAGCGCAAGCCCAGTGCCTCATGTCGGTATTCACCAAGGCTGGCTACGAGGCCGTCGCGCCGGCAATCATACAGCCAGCGGACGTGTTCCTTGATGTCGTCGGCGAGAGCCTGCGCGCACGGACCTATGTGTTCACCGATCCGGATGGGAGCGAGCTGTGCCTCAGACCGGACCTGACGGTCCCGACATGCCGGCTGCATCTGGAGCGCCACCCCGCAGCTGACGTCAAGGCACGCTACTGCTACAACGGTCCCGCGTTCCGCTTTCAGCCAACCGGTGTCACGGCCGCTCATCCACGCGAGTTCCGGCAGGCCGGTATCGAGTATTTCGGCGAGAGCCGCCGCGAAGAGGCGGAGGCCGAGGTCGTGAGGTTGACCCTCGCGGCTGTCCGGGCGGCGGGCCTCAAAAGCTACGGACTCAGGATTGGCGATCTCGGGTTGTTCCAGGCACTACTCGACGCCATCGACATGCCAGATCGGTGGCGTGCCCGCCTGCGCAACCAGTTCTGGCGGCGCGATGCCTTCCGCGAGGAACTGGTCCGGTTGACCCGCAACCCGGCAGAGGCGCTCAGCGATCTACCGCCAGCGCTCGTCGCGAAGCTCAACCCGAATGCTGCTGCGCAATCTGAGATAGCCGTCGCAGCTTATTTGGAGGAGCGCGGGATCGAGCTGATCGGCACGCGGAGTGTTCGCGAGATCACCCAGGGGCTGCTGGCTGCCACTGCTGATGCCACTGCCGCGCCTCTTTCGCCCGAGGCCGCTGAGCTGATGGAGATCTACGTCAAGGTGAAAGCGCCGGCGCGGGCTGCAGGCGCGCGCCTTGCTGATCTGATGCACCGCCGCGGGATCGACATCGAAGCCGCCCTCGCAACTTATCAGAGCCGACTTCAGCTCCTGATCGACGCCGGCATCGACCCCTCTCAAATCGAGTTCTCGGCAGAATTCGGCCGGAACCTCGAATACTACACCGGCTTCGTCTTCGAGGTCGTCGTTCCAGCGCTGGGTATGGGAAGCCCCGTTGCCGGTGGTGGACGATACGACAGGCTACTCAAGATGGTGGGCGCTCCCGCCGCGGTCCCCGCCGTTGGCTCGGCGATTCATACCGAGCGCCTGCTCTCAGTCGTCAACGGGGGCGACGCATGACTGACAGCTTGATCTTCGCTGTACCTTCCAAAGGCCGGCTCATGGAGCAGGCCGCCGAAGCCCTCGCTAAGGCCGGCCTCAACCTGCGCAAAACCGGTAGCGAGCGCGGCTATCGCGGTGAGATCGAGGGGATGGAAGGTTTAGAGGTGGTATTTGTCTCCTCCTCTGAGATCACCCATTACTTGAAGTCGGGGCAGGCGCACCTCGGCATTACGGGCGAAGATCTCGTCCGCGAGTACATCGTCGACGCCGACGCGCGTGTCGAACTGTTGCGTCCGCTCGGGTTTGGACATGCTGACGTGGTGGTTGCGGTACCTGCCTGTTGGGTCGATATCCGCAACATGGCGCACCTGCAGTCAATGGCGCCGCTGTTCCGCCGCACGCACGAGCGGCGACTGCGCGTTGCGACGAAGTACACCAACATCACGCGGAAGTTCTTCCAGGCCAAGGGTATCAGCGACTACCGGATCGTCGAGAGCCTTGGTGCTACGGAAGGCACGCCCGCTTCCGGCGCCGCTGATCTCATTGTCGATATCACCACGACCGGGGCAACACTGAAGGCCAACGGCCTGAAGATCCTCGACGACGGGGTGATTCTGCGATCCCAGGCGAACCTCGTGGCATCCCGCGGTGTAGAGTGGTCGCCGGCCGCATGTGCCGCCCTGCACCAGATCCTGGCACGGTTGCGGGGCTGACCGAGCTCGTTGGTCCGCTATCATCGCCCTGCCGCCGACACGCGCACCACAACCTCGATCAATGCAGCGCCGTAGCGCTCGATCTTGACTTGGCCGAGACCGATGATGCCGTTGAGCGCGCCAATGGACGTCGGGCGCCGCTGCGCAAGCTCGGCCAGGGTGCGGTCGTGGCAGATGACATAGGGCGGCACGCCTGCTTCGGTTGCCAGACGCAGGCGCAACGCCTTCAGCTCGCGATAGAGCAGGCTGTCTCGGTCCTCAATAATTGGCTCGCTTCGGCGCTTGTGACCTATCCGGCCTTCGAAATCCTTGGACTCCTGTCGGACGAGGAATTTCGCCTCGCCGCGCAGAAGTGGACGTGCCTTCTCGGTCAGCAGTAGGCTGCCGTGCCCTTCGGAGTCGACTGAGAGCTGGCCGCCGATGATGAGCTGGCGGAAGAGGCGCCGCCAAGCCGCCGCGGAAAGCTCGCCACCGATGCCGAACACCGACAGCCGATCGTGGCCGTTGCGCTCGATCTTCGGATCTTGCTTGCCGAGGAGGACATCGACGAGGTAGCCGACCCCGAACCGCTCGCCAGTGCGGAATGCGGCTGACAGCGCCTTCTGAGCTGGAACCGTCTGCTCAATCATCTCCGGCGGCGCTAGGCAGTTGTCACAGTTACCGCATGGCTCGGCCAGCGTTTCACCGAAATAGCCAAGGAGTGCTTGGCGCCGGCAGGTCGCCATCTCGCAAAGTCCGATCAGGGCATCGAGCTTCTGGCGCTGCACCCGCTGGAATGTTTCGCCACCGTCGGATTGGTCAATCCACTGGCGGAGCTGCACGATGTCCTGAGCATCGTAGGACAGCCATGCATTGGCGGCTTCCCCGTCGCGTCCGGCGCGCCCGGTTTCCTGGTAGTAGGCCTCGATCGTCTTCGGCAGGTTCAGGTGGGCGACGAACCTCACGTCCGGCTTGTCGATTCCCATACCGAAGGCGATGGTCGCGACGACGATCGTCCCCTCTTCTGCGACGAACCGCTCCTGCGTCGTGCGCCGCACGTCAGCGGGCAGGCCGGCATGATAAGGAAGCGCGGTGCGCCCCCGCGCCGTCAGCCATGCAGCAGTCTCCTCGACACTTCTGCGGCTCAGGCAGTAGACGATGCCGGCATCCGTCGGATGCTCCGCCGCAATGAAACGCCATAGCCTTTCACGAGCAGAGCCGCCCTCGGGCTGCGCCATGCGGTACTGGATATTGGGCCGGTCGAAGCTGGCGATGAAGTGATGCGCGTTGTCGAGCTTCAGTTCGGTGATGATCTCCGCGCGCGTACGTTCGTCGGCGGTGGCTGTCAGCGCGATCCGCGGGATGCGCGGAAAGCGGTCCGCCAGCACGCCGAGCTGCCGATACTCGAGCCGGAAGTCGTGGCCCCATTGGGAGAGGCAGTGGGCTTCGTCGATGGCGAAAAGTGCGATGCGGCTACGGGATAGGAGGGATAGGGTGCGCTCCTGAAGCAGGCGCTCCGGGGCGATATAGAGGAGGTCGAGCTTGCCGGTGGCGAGGTGGGATTCGACGGCATTTTGTTCTGCGCGGTCGAGGGTGGAGTTGAGGAAGGCCGCGTTGACGCCGAGCTGCTTCAGGGCATCCACCTGATCCTGCATCAGCGCGATGAGGGGGGAGACGACGACACCGGTTCCTTCGCGGACGAGCGAGGGGATCTGGTAGCAGAGCGACTTGCCGCCACCGGTCGGCATCAGGACGAAGGCATCGCCGCCAGCGATCAGGGTCTCGATGATCGCGGCCTGGTGGGAGCGGAACTGCTTGTAGCCGAACACCCGCTCCAGCACGCGCGCAGCAGCGGCCATCCCGGAGGCCGGATCCCCAGCCAGGTCGTGTGCGGCCGTCATGGGCGGTGAGCAGGCTGTTGCAGGCGGGGCGCGAGGCCGTGTCGATACGCGCAGGCAGCCATCGCACGGTCTTGGCGCGCCTCAGCACCTGTCGTAGTGGTTGCGAACAACGGGTTCAGGTCCCCCTGGGCAAGGTCTTCCGCACGTTCAGCGTGGGTTCATGCCACCGCGGGTAACGTGCAGCAAGATGCTTTCGGGCTTCTACGCTGGTTCTTCAAGACGCGAGGAAAAGCGAAATGGCGATCCTTCGGATAAGTGCCGCACTTTCGGGAGCTGCGATGCTCGGCACACTGTGGCTCGCGCCGGAGGCATCGGCCCAGGCCAATTGCGACTGGTACGCGAAGACGGCGCTGAAGCAGCAGCAGGAGAACGAGCAGCGCAATTGCGGCTTCAAAGGCCCGGAGTGGAGCCTCGATCTTGCGGCGCACATGAACTGGTGCCGCGGGGTGGGGCCGGACATGTGGAAAAAGCAGGCTCAGCAGCGGGATCAACAACTCGCCGCCTGCGCCAGGAAGTGAGCTGCTGGGAGTGGAGGAGAGTGGGCCGCAACGCCTGCTCTGCAGCTTGCGAGGGCCGCACCCCATCCGGGTGCGGCCTTTTTCGCGTCATCGGCCGGCACTCGGCCACGCCGGAAAGCCGCGAGGCGCATCGGCGCACGCGGGTGGAGGGTCGGTGAGGGGAGCGGGGCGTCGAAGGGCCGCTTCCTAGTTTTATTCTTGTTGGCAGCTCCGCGCCGCCCCGCTGCAGTCCTCTGTCCCCAAGCGCCGCCTATTGTGACTTTTCCGTTCTCGTGGGGCGGAGTTGAACCGCCGGTCGGCGTTGGACCGCCAGGTACCAGCCGCGTGAGCTGGCGGGCTTGAGGGGGCGTTCACCCCCCGGCCTGCGTCACGACAGACGTTACCGCCTGCCGCCCCGCACCTGCGAGACTGCATCCGCCCCCGTTTCAAGACGCCTCCGGAAACGTCCCCTCGCGGGCGGACGAGGGGATTATGCGCG